>JBKOZY010000411.1:0-5025 GCA_046726135.1 Pseudomonadota bacterium
GGCGCGCCAACCAGGCAGTGCCTACTACATGGCCCAGAGCATCGTGGCTCTGGAGCAGGCGCTGAACGACACCAATCAGCGTCTCGAGGAAGTCGAGCGGCAGGGCTCGCGGGGATCCCTGATGCCGAAGAGCTTCGATCCCTATCAGGACGAAGGCGAAGTGGCTCAGCCGCCTGGCAGAGGCTCCGTGCCGAGCGTCGGGCCGGCTGGCGCCTATCGGCAACAGCAGGCCGAAGGAGCGGGCGGCGGCTTTTTGGCAGGCGCATTTCAGACGGCACTTGGCGTTACCGGCGGCATGCTCCTTGGAAACGCCATTGGCAGCATTTTCGGCTCGGGAAAGGCGCAAGCCGCCGAGTCTCGCCGCGAGGAACCTCAGCAAAATGAGAACCACGACGACGATGACGAGGACGGGAACGAGGATGACGGCGGCGGCGGGTTCCTCGATTCGATCTTTGGCGGCGACGATGAGGGCTGAGTGACCGCTTCTCAGGCCCGGAGGTTCACATGGCAGAAAGCCTGCATGATCGCGTGGTCGAATTCATCGCCCGCACACGTTTCCCCTTTGCCGGCCAGACGACATGGCCTGCAGATTATGTGACGCTCACCAATGTGCCAGTCCGCCGGCGGAACATCATGGGTGCGACAGGCGAGCATTTTCCCGATATCGTGATCGTCGACAGGACTGGCCGGGTGCGCGAGATCGGCGAGATCGAGATGACGATCAGCGCCGATGCCGTTCCGCACCTCCGCGCCGGGTCCGAGACTGCCGATGCCGACACGCCAAGCGGGGTGAGGCACTTCTTTCTCTATGTCCCCGCCGGCATGGAGCAGGCAGCCCAGAAGCTTTTGGAAGACAACAAGATCAGCTACGCCGGCGTCCGTGGCTTCACCCTCAATGGAGACGACACGGTGACGATCGTGCTCTTCGTCACCAAGGGCGATCCCTATGATCATCAGGTCACGGGCTAGGCACGGTCCATTCGCGACCGCGCGGCGTCTCGACATATTCGGGCCAGCGATAGCCGATCGGTGCTGCGAAGTCGGCCGGCAGCAGCGGCGCCACCCATTTCGATCCGCCGACGCCGCCTCCAGTGCGCTCCTCGAATTCTCCGCGCGCCTTGGCGAGACCGGCCGGATCGGTCATGAGCTCGATGAGAGTCGTGGCGATCACCTCCCCTGCCCTGGTCCACATCGGATCGATGCAGGCCGACACCCCGCCCATGGCATGGCGCACCCATGAGGGATAGCGATAGCCGCCCTCCTGCTGCGCCAGCTCGGGATGCGCTACATAGAGGCGGACCGTCGGGGCATGCCAGCTGTAGTCGACATAATCGTCCGCCGCGTAGTTCATCTGCCAGGCCGGCAGCTCCTTGCGAAACGCTTCCTCGGCCTGCCAGGGCGGCGTCATAACCATGGTCTTGTCGAGAAACGGCTCTGTCATGGGCTCGAGGCCGAGGTTTTTCTGTACCTCGCGGGCGAAGCGCTTCGCTTCCTCGCCCCATTGTGGCGCACCGAGCCGCTCGAAATTGCGATAGGTGATCTCTGCCATGGCACGGTTTGGCAGGCCGGCCCGGGTCCTGGTGATCCAGGCTTTGGCGACCGTGCAATGGGTCATTGCCGCGATATGGTCGGCGTTGCGGTCGAGCACGTTGAACACCGCCTCGCACATAGCGAGCGTCGGCGCGCGCAACGAATATTGGATCTGCCCAATGGCCGGCGCGATATTGTCGGCAGCCGCCTGGCCGGCGATCGGGATGAACTCATTGAGGCTCCAACTGCCGGTGTGCGGCAGCATCGACTCCTTCATCATCTTGGAGTTGGTATACATCAGACACACGGCGTCGATCGCGCCGGGGGCGCGCGCCATGGCATGAACATGGCTTACGACGCCGGCGGCGCCGCTCTGCCAGGTCTCGGGGTTCTCGCACTCGAAAGTGTAGATGCGGCTCCAATAGGGGGCACAGCTGGTGTCCCAGAAGCAGCCATTGGTCAGCGCCGGGAAGGAATGGGGATGGAAGCTGATTGCCGCATCGAGGTCGCGATAATAGCCATGGGCGGCGTGAATAGGCTTCGAGGCGCACATCTTCTCGGCCGGTTCGCCAAAGAATACCAGCGTGCCGCCGACGCCGTGCCGCTCCATGGCGTGCCGCGCCGCCAGGAAGCCGGAAAACGATCCCATGCCCAGTGCGGAGTGGGGATCGGTATGGCCGGCCGCGAATTTGCTGACGCCGTCACGCGGCTTGCGATAGGGCACCGGCGCCTGCGACTGCCCGGGCACCGCATCATACTCGGCATAGCCGGCAATGGTCGGTCCCTTGCCGTTGCGCCAGCGCGCGCAGAACGCCGTCGGCATGCCCGCCGATCCCTGCTCGACCTCGAACCCTTCGCGCCGCAGGCGGTCGACATACCATTGCGCGGAGCGATATTCGCGCCACGACGGCTCGTGGAAATCCCACAGGGTCATGTGATTGCGCGACAGCCCCGGCTGCTGCTCGGCCAGCCAGTCAAGCGCGTCCTGCTGAGCCGCATTCCATTCGGCTTTCCTGCTCATGGCTTCAGACCTCATCGCGGATCAGCGGCGCCGTCGAGCAATGGAGGCCGCCACCTCCCGAGATCACCTTGTCATAGGGAATGGTGATCACCTCGACGCCATGGAGTGCCAGCCGGTCCATCGTATGGCCGGAGATGCCCTCGGGCATCAGCACCCGTCCCGGCGCCACCGCCAGGCAGTTGATGATGGCACTGTCGTCCTCGTGATGGATCTCGACGAGTTGGACCTTCATTTCCTTGAGCTTCTCGAGGAACCAGAAGGGCAGCAGCGTGATGTTGGCGAGCGCCAGGTCCGGGGCAATCATCACGAAGAGACCGTCAATATGAAGGCGGTAGCCGGTCAAGGCGACCTTGATGAGCTCGACGCCCTGCGAGCGCAGCACCTCCTCGATCTGCCGCGCACCCTCCTCATTGACGCGAGACGACAGGCCGATCACCGCGGTCTTCCTGTTTATCCAGGCGAAGCTGCCGCCCTCGGCGATGCCAGTGCCGGAGACCGTCCTCAAAATCGGGCAGCCGAGACGGGCCAGGGTACGGGTCACCGGCAGCTCCTCGCCGCGACGGATGCGCGGGCCGAGCCGCATGACGATGGCGCCGCCGCCGACGGCCGCGACTGCGTCGCGCGTATAGCAGGATTTCATTCGTCCTGCCCCCGGCTTGTCGATGGTGACGACCTCGACGCCCTCGGAGCGCAAGGCCGCCGAGAAAGCGTCATGTTGCTTTTGCATGGTTTCGAGGTCCGGCCCCTCGGTGCCGCGCCAATACCAGCCGGCCTGCTCGTCGCCGAAGGCATTGTTGTCGAGCCGCTTCGAGGTATCGACGATGTTCACCTCGGGCCCCGGCCGGTGCATCAGGACCACCCTGAGGCGCCCGACATCGTTCGTACACCCCCAATTCCGACCCCACCATTTCTCGAGCAGATCGGGATCCTCGAAGGCCGGCTCGGCATCCGACGGGAACTGCTTGATCAGCTGGTTGTAACGCCATTCGTTTTCCGTGATAGCACCCACGCCACGCGCCCTCCGGTGAGAATTCGAGGTGGAAGTTAGATCAACTTTGGAGTTGACGCCAATCCCGCGCTTCCCAGAAGATGAACTCCGGTGACGCAAGGACCATGTTGAAGCTCATCCGCAATCCGCCACCCTGGCCGAACGGGGCAAACTGCGCCGTTTGCTTCTCCTTCGATTTCGATGCCGAGAGCCTGCTCCATCTTTACTATCCGGAAGATTCGACCCGCCGGATCAGCCTTTCCTCGTCGTTGCGCTATGGCGCCCGAGTCGCCGTCCCGCGCATCGTCGAGATCTGGCGGCATTTCGCGATCCGTCAGACCATGTTCGTGCCCGGCTGGTGCATCGAAACCTATCCGCACGCCATCGAGCTACTCCTCGAGAACGGCCATGAGATCGGCCATCATGGCTGGCTGCATGAGCGGCCCAACCAACTCTCTCCGGGCGATGAACGGCGGGTGCTCGAGCGCGGCATGGCCGAGATCGAGCGTGTCAGCGGCAAGCCGCCGGCGGGTTATCGCTGCCCCTCGGGTGCCTTCTCCGAGTTCACTCTCGACCTGCTGATCGAGTACGGTTTCGCCTATGATGCTTCGCTTGGCGGCGACGATGTTCCCTATCTCATCGAGGGCAGCAGGGGTCGGTTGATCGAGCTGCCGTCGGACCATGCCCTCGACGACTGGCCGCAATATGTGAACATGAAAGAGTTCAACATGGGCATGACCATCCAGTCGCCGGAGCGCGCCATGGATGTGTTCCGTGCCGAGTTCGACGCCGCCTGGACGTATGGCGGCCTGTGGGCCGCGATCTGGCATCCCTTCGTGTCGGGCCGGCTACCGCGCGCTGCTGCGATGGTCCAGCTGATCGAGCATATGAATGACAAGGGCAATGTTTGGTTCGCCACTCTGGCCGAGATCGGCGACCATGTTCAGGGCCTCATTCGCGGGGGCGAGTGGGTCCCAGAGGTCGAGAAGATCCCGTTTTGGCCGACATCCGTGCCGCAGATCGTGCGGCCGAGCCGTTAGTTGAGTAGTCTGGCGTTTGACAAGGGAGAGGGCTCAGCCCATGAAAAACAGAAGATTGGCCATAGCGATTGCCGCCATCTGTCTCTTCGCACCGGCGACGACTGTGCAAGGACAGACCCTGCCGCCCGAGATCGAGAAGAGCAAGGTGGTGCGCGTCGCCCTCAACACCGGCTATCCGCCCCTCGAGATGAAGGATCCCAAAACCAACGAGATCATCGGTTTCGACATCGATCTTGCCGCCGCCATGGCCAAGGTGCTCGGCGTCAAGATCGAGTATCAGGACGGCGCCTTCGAGAACATGACGCCGGCGCTGCAGTCGGGCCGGGTCGACATGATCATGAGCGGCTTTTACGACGTGCCGAAGCGCCGCCCGATGTTCACCTTCATCGACTACCTCAAGGCAGGCGCCCAGTATTACACGCTGACCAGCCTGAAGGAGCTCGAGA
>JBKOZY010000412.1:0-4827 GCA_046726135.1 Pseudomonadota bacterium
CGAATGATCTGGTCGGACACCAGCCCGATGATGCCGATCGTCAGGATGCCGGCAAACACCTCCGGCGTCTTGCCGTAGCGCCGCGCCGTCCAGAGCTCATAGCCGATGCCGGAATTCGCTGCGACGATTTCCGCGACGATCAGATAGGTCCAGCACCAGCCCAAGGTGATGCGCAGGCTGTCCACCATGCTGGGCAGCATGGCGGGAAACAGCACGTCCTTGATCAGGGGAAACTGGCGGGCCCCGAGGGTGCGGCCGGTCTCGATGAACTCAATCGGCACGCGCCGCGCATCGTCGGCGATCAGCAGGACGAGCTGAAAGAACGTACCGATCCACAGCAGCGCGATCTTGGAGCTCTCGCCGATGCCGAGCCAGATCAGGGTCAGCGGGACAAGAGCCGGTACCGGCAGATAACGGACGAAATCGATGAGCGGCACGGCAAAGGCGCCGACCCCGCGATAGCAGCTCATCAGGATGCCGATCGGGATCGCCATCACGACAGAGGCGAGGAATGCCGCCCAGACGCGCCCGATGCTGATGGCGATGTCCTGGATGTAGTCGGTGGTCGTCAGCATGGTGTAGAGGGCGCTCACCACTGCGCCGGGGGCAGGCAGGAATTGCGGCTTGATCAGGCCAAGCCGGGTGATGAGGTCCCATGCCACGATGACGAAGATGAAGCCGGCAATGCCGATGCCGATCTCGAGCCGCGGCCGCGCTGCCCCGCGAAACGCAAACAGCTCCCGCCAGCTGTCATGCTGCCGCGGCATCGCAGTTGGAGAAGATTGGGTGCCTATTGCCAGTTCTTCTGGACCTGATTGATGAGGGTGTTGTCGAGATGGTCCTCGGGGTTCAGCTTCACGTCGGACGAGCCGAATTCCAGATTGAGGCCCATCGCCTCGCGGAAGACCTCATAAATCCGGCCCTCCTGACCCTTGGCGCCCATCAGCTCCCTGGACTGCTCATAGGGCGTGTACCGGAAGTTCGGGAGCGTCGCCTTGAAGTCGTCGGGCGTGATCGAGAACTGCTTGGCGATGATCGGGATGGCCTTGTCCTGGTTGTTGTTGAAGTAGTCGATGGCGCGATAGATGGCGCGCAGGAACTTGGCATATTTCTCGGGGTTGGAGCGCAGCTCGCCGGTGTGGGCGATGATGCCGTCGAGTATCAGGTCGTTGTAATCCTTGGAGGATGCGACGATGTGCGCGCCGCGTTCCTTGTGGGCGGCGACGACCTGGCTCAGCACCGGCTCATAGGTGCCGACCGCTGCCACATTTGGATCGGCAAAGACGCCAATGGCGTCGGCCGCGGCGATGTCGGACAGCTTGGCATCCTTGATGGAAAGGTTGCACTGCTTCTTGAGCGCCATCTGCATGATGAGGCGAGCCGGAAGGTTGGGCTCGACAGCAATGGTCTTACCTTTCAGGTCGCAGACGGATTTGATTGACTGGTCGGCGGCCCAGCCATCGCCGCCGGTCGATACATCGATGGTGCCGATGATGATCCCCTGGGTGGTCTTGCGACGGCCAAGGCCCTGGAACTCGCCGACGGTGCGCAGATAGCAGTCGATATCGCCGCGCTCCATGGCGGCGACGCCGTTCGGCATGTCGTCATCGAGGATTTCGGTGACCGTCAGCCCCTCATCCTTGAAATAGCCGAGCTCATTGGCGAGATGAACCGGGCCGAAGCCGACCCAGACCGGGTACATGCAGGTGACCTTGTCTTTCTCACCGACGGCGGCACGCGCCGTGTCGTGGCCCAAGATGCCGAGGATGGCCGCGGCCATCAGACACAGCGAAAGCGCGATCCTCCGGTTGCGGGTCGCCATGGCTTCGTCCTCCCACTGAGTTTATTGTCTTGTTGACCTAAAAGCCTATTCAATGCGCAAAGGCTTGCCAAGATGGAGTTGCTCGGACAGGCGGGCCGCGTGGTGGGCATGGACATTGTCGAGTTCACGCCGTCACGCGAGGTGATGCACATCATGGCGATAGTCTGATCGGCAACGCCGTGCGCGTCGGCCATTCCGCCAAGTGAACGATCGGATACCACCCATGATTGACCAGACTTCGACACTGCCACAGGCGCTGCGCGAAGCGGGGGTGGTCGACACCCATTATCATGTCGGCCCCGAGCTGATCGTGCGGCGCTACGACGTCAAGATGCTGGCCGATGTCGCGGCGCCATTCGGCGCCACGCTGGTGCTGAAGAACCACACCTATCCGACAACGCCGCTGGCGGCGCTGGCCCGCGCTCAGTTCAATGCCCGCTTCTTCGGCGGCGTGGTGCTCAACCGCTATGTCGGCGGTCTCAATCCGCAGGCGGTGGAGAGCGCAAGGTCCGGCAACCGCGCGCAGGTGAGCAGCGAACAGCCAGATCGGTCGCCGATCGTCGTCTGGATGCCGACGGTGCATGCCCGCTCGCATATCAAGGTCCATGGCTTCGGATTCGATCCCCGCTGGTCGGGGTGCTGCAGCCATGGTCATGACGATCCGGCGGCAGCGTCGGTGGCCATGCCCGACGAGCCGGTGATCGTGTTCGACGATGACGGGCGCCCTGCTCCGGAGCTGGTCCCGACGCTCGAAACGATTGCAAGGAACGATTGCATTCTCGCGACCGGCCATCTGCATGCGGAGGAGGTCAAGAAGCTGGTGCCGATGGCGCTCGAGCTCGGCATCAAGCGGGTGATCCTGACGCATCCGCATTACCCCTCGATCCTGCTGTCGGACGCCGACCTGAAGGCGTTGAGCCGACGTCCGGAGGTGTTCATCGAGCATTGCTTCGCCATTCACACTCAGGACGGGGTGCCGCTCGAGTCTTACGCCGAATCGATTCGGGTCACCGGGCCGGAGCAGGTGCTGTTGTCGACGGATTTCGGGCAGGTGTCGAGCGATCCCTTTCCCGAAGGGACGTTGCGCTATGCCGCGGCGCTTGCAAGCCTTCTCGACAAGACGGTGTCGCGCGCCGACTTCATCGCGATGTTCACGAGCAATGGGCGGCGGGCGCTCAGGATCGGCTGAGAACCGGGGTCAGGATCGCTTTTCAGTGGTCACGGCGCTGGTCTCCGGCACCGGCGTCAGGGGCCGGCCGGTCGCGAACCATGCCGCGAGGTTGTCGACAACCAGATCCGCCATGGCGCGACGGGTCTGCTCGGATGCCGAGCCGATGTGCGGGAGCAACGTCGCGTTCGGCGCATCGAGCAGCGCCTGCGGCACCTTGGGCTCATCGGCGAAGACGTCGAGGCCGGCGGCTGCGATGGTGCCGTTCGACAAGGCTGCGGCAAGCGCTGCCTCGTCGACCGTGCTGCCGCGGCCGATATTGACGAAGACGCCGCTCGGGCCAAGTGCGGCCAGCACCTCGGCGTTGACCACCTTTTCGGTAGCAGGCCCGCCAGGCACCACCGAGATCAGCGTGTCCACCGCGACAGCAAGCTCTGACAGGGTCGGGTAGTAGCGGTAGCCGACGCCCGGCACCGGCCGGCGGTTGTGATAGGCCACCGACAGGCCAAAGGCTTCGAGCCGGCGGGCGATGGCCATGCCGATGCGACCGAGGCCGTGGATGCCTATGGTGCGCCCGCGCAGGCTCAAGGGGCTCAGGCGGTACATCCCGTCGCGGGCCCAGCGCCCGGTCCGCAGCCAGGCTTCGGCACGAGGCAGCTCGCGAACGGTGTTGATGAGGAGACCGACCGCGGTGTCGGCAACCTCCTCGGTCAGAACATCCGGCGTGTTGGTCACCATCACATGGCGCTTTGCGGCGTGAGCGGCGCTGACCATGTCATAGCCGACACCGAACAGCGCGATGATCTCGAGCTTCGGCAAGCCGTCGATCAGCGCCGCGTTGAAGCCGGCGAAGGATGCTAAGCCACGTATGGTCCCGCGAATGGTCTCATCGATCAGAGCAGGATCGGGCCGATTGATGCAGACGACACGGAAGAGCTTCTCGAGACGCCGCAAGGCGTGGTCCTGCGGTCTCGACCGCACCATGACGACCAGCGGGAAGGTGGCAGAGGCCGAATTCATGACCATTCCTTCTCGATTTCTGTGGACACGTCATCCTCCGTACAATTTCCGCCTACGAACATTGGGCGCCAAGACTCTACGATTCCAACAGGGGAATCGATTCGGTTGCGGGGATGAACGGGACTTGGCGACATCGTGCCGTCGCAGGCCTCTGGGCTGCGATCACGCTTTTCGGCGTCACCGACAGCCAGGGCGGCGCGGCGGCCGAGCTGCGCAGCCTTCAGCTGTACCACGTCCATACCGGCGATTCCCTGACGATCACCTACAAGCGCGATGGGCACTACATCCCGTCCGCCATGGCCCAGCTCGACTACTTTCTGCGCGACTGGCGCACAAACGGCCTGATCAGCATGTCGGGCGAGACCATCGACCTCATGTGGGAGCTTCATCAGGAACTCGGGTCCAAGGTGCCGGTCAGGATCATCTGCGGCTTCCGGTCGGCCGAGACCAACGCGCTGCTGAAGCGCATTGGCCGGCATGTGGCCACGCGCAGCCAGCACATTCTCGGCCGCGCCATCGACCTGGAATTCCCCGATGTGCCGCTCGAGCGGCTGCGCAACAGCGCCTTGGTGCGGCAGGCCGGCGGCGTCGGCTATTATCCTGGTCGCAAGGGCGGTTTCGTTCATCTCGATTCCGGAAATGTGCGGCACTGGCCGTGGATCAGCAAGGCAAGGCTCGCCGAGATCTTTGCCGAATATACCGAGTCGATTGGCGATAAGACGCCGCAGCTGGCGAGCAATGCGCTCGAAACCGCGCCCATGCCGCCGTCGCCTCGGCCGAAGCCGGGCCGAAGCTTTCCTTGATCGATGGTCAAAGA
>JBKOZY010000413.1:0-2320 GCA_046726135.1 Pseudomonadota bacterium
GCTCTACTGCTTCGTCTACAAGCAGATCTATTTCTATTCGGGCTTCATCCCCGGCATCAAGGCGTTCTCGGCGGCGGTGCTCGGCGGCATCGGCAACATACCGGGCGCGATGATCGGCGGGTTCTTTCTCGGCATCGTCGAATCGGTGGGCCCAGCGCTCATCCTCGACGGCATCGGCATCCCGGCGCCTTATCAGCTGCGCGATCTCATCGCCTTCACTCTGCTGGTGATGGTGCTGGTGTTCCGTCCCCAGGGTCTCCTCGGCGAAACCCTTGCCAAGAAGAGGGCCTGAGCCATGTCGTTCGATGTCGTTGCCTCCAGCAGAGTCGAGACCGAGGATGCGCGACCCTGGAAACACACGCTGCAGGTCGGCGCGCAGCTCGGAGTCACCGCCTTCATGCTGGCGCTGGTCGGCATTCTCGGCATGTTCAACAACCGGCCGATCATTGTCGGCGTGCTGACGCTTGCCTATGCGACGATCGCATTGGCGTTCGTCACTGCCGGCATTATGGTGGCGCGGCGCGGCCTGTTTGCGAGCCCTGGCAAGACGGTGCTAGCCGGAGCAGCGGCGGGGCTCATCACCGCGGCGATCCTGTCGATCCTGCCGATCGCCATGAGCCTGATCAACCTGCGCTTCATCTTCGTGGCGCTCGATCCGGCCCTCTACAAGTTCCTGACCTTCAGCCGGCCAACGCTCTATGAAGGCGTCATCGCCATGCTGGCTCTCGGGGCGGCATTGGGCGCGGCCGGGGCGGCCTTGGTCCTCCTGCCCGGCTGGCTGCGGCGGCCGCTCACCGGCGGCCTGGTGGCAAGCGGCATGGCCGGGCTGTTCCAGGAGCTGATCCGGCCGGTGCTCGCCAACAGCAGCGCCACCAAGCCGCTGCACGATCTGATCTACACCTATACCGGCATGAAGCTGCAGGGCGCGATCATCATCTTCGTGGCCGGAGCGCTTGCAACGGTGCTGTGGGCCAAGTTCCAGCCACTGGCGAAGGCGCGCATCAAGGAAATGCCGGCCGGGTCGCAGCGCACGCTCCGGGGCGCGGCGCTCGCGGTGGCGTTCCTGCTGTTCGCCATGTTCCCGCTCTATGCCGGCAATTTCGTCGGCCAGGTCTTCCTGCTGGTCGGGCTGTTCATGCTGATGGGCATGGGGCTCAATATCGAGGTCGGTCTCGCCGGCCTGCTCGACCTCGGCTTCGTCGCATTCTATGCGGTCGGCGCCTATGTGACGGCGCTCCTCACCGCCAATGATTATCATGCGCTGGCGCAGCTCAGCTGGTGGGAAGCGATGCCGATCGCGGTGCTGTGCTCGGTCATTGTCGGTGTTCTGTTCGGCGTGCCGGTGCTCAAGGTGCGCGGCGACTATCTGGCGGTGGCCACAATGGGCCTCGGCGAGATCGTGCGGGTGATCGTGCTGTCGGACGCCGCGGCGCCGCTGCTCGCCGGCGCCAAGGGCATTCTCAGCATTCCGCGGCCGAACTTCTTCGGCCTCGAGCTGAACACGCCGGTGCTGCTGTTCTACCTGGCGCTCGCCTCCTCGCTGGTCGCTGCCTATGTCGCCTGGCGGCTCGAGGATTCGCGACTCGGGCGGGCATGGACGGCGATCCGCGACGATGAGGATGTGGCGCAGGCGCTCGGCATCAACCTCATCAATGTCAAGCTCCTGGCCTATGGGCTCGGTGCAGCCTTTGCCGGCCTTGCTGGCTCGATCTTCGCCACCATGCTGGGCTCGATCTATCCCCACAGCTTCCAGCTCATCATCTCGATCAACATCCTCGCCCTCATCATCGTCGGCGGCATGGGCAGCCTGCCGGGGGTGGCGCTCGGGTCGCTGGTGCTGATCGGGCTGCCGGAGATGCTCAGGGAGTTCGGCGAGTACCGCTATCTGTTCTACGGCCTGGCGATCATTGCGGTGATGCGGCTGAAGCCGGAGGGGCTGTGGCCGTCGGCGGCCAAGCGGCGCGAGATTCGGGCCGAGCGCGAGCTCAAGCGGGAGGTCGATGCCGAGCTGCAAAGCGAGGGTGCGAAGGCATGACGGCTCATCTCCTCAAGGCCGAGCAGATGACCAAGCGGTTCGGCGGGCTCATTGCAGTCGACCGGCTCGACCTTGCGGTGGCCGAGCATCGCATCCACAGCGTCATCGGGCCGAACGGCGCCGGCAAGACCACGGTGTTCAACTGCATCATGAACTTCTACCCGCCGGATGCCGGCCGGGTATGGTTCAACGGTGCGAGGGTCGACGGCGTGACCCCCGACCGGGTGGCGAGCGCCGGCATCAATCGGACCTATCAGAACATCCGCCTGTTCCGAAATCTGACGG
>JBKOZY010000414.1:0-8836 GCA_046726135.1 Pseudomonadota bacterium
GGACGCCATGGGCCAGCCGCGACACTGAAATGCCGCGCTCCTTGAGGCGGTCGGTGATGAAATGGGCGGTCGCCTGCCCCTCGACCGTGGCATTGACGGCGAGGACCACCTCCTTGACCACTCCGCCCGAGGCCCGCTCGACCAGCTGGTCGATCGCCAGATCCTCCGGGCGAATTCCGTCAATGGCTGATAATCTGCCGCCTAGAACGTGATAGAGGCCATTCATTGCGCCTGACCGCTCGAGCGCCCACAGATCGCCGACCTCCTCGACCACGCAGAGCAATGTCCGGTCGCGCCGCGGATCGGAGCACAGGGTGCATGGCGTCACCGTATCGACATTCCCGCATTCCCGGCACACCTCCACCTTGCGGTGGGCCTCCGCCAGAGCGTCCGCCAGCGGCGCCAGCAGCTTTTCGCGATTCTTGATGAGGAACAATGCGGCGCGCCGCGCCGAGCGTGGACCGAGCCCCGGCAGTCGCGCCAGGAGCTGGATCACCCGATCGATCTCCGGTCCTGTCGTCCGCCGGCTCATGCGTCAGAACGGCAGCTTGAACCCCGGCGGCAGCGCAAGGCCGCCGGTGACCGACTGCATCTCGTGGGCCACCGCCTCCTCCATCCGGGTCCGCGCCTCGGCATGGGCCGCGACCAGCAAATCTTCGAGAATCTCCTTCTCGCTTGCCACCAGCAGGCTTGGATCGATCGCAACGCCGCGAAGCGCGCCCTTGCCGTTCAACTGCACCGATACCAGCCCGCCCCCTGCCTTGCCCTCGATCGTCATTGCTTCGAGCTTGGCCTGCACCTCCTGCATCTTGGCCTGCATCTGCTGGACCTGTTTCATCATGTCGCTGATATTCTTCATCACATCCCCTTGTCTCTCAATCGGCCAGTGGACCGGCCTCTTCGACAGTCTCGCCGCCCGTCTCCGCTGCCGCGGGAGCTTCCTTCACCTCGAGGATCTCGGCATCCGGAAAGCGTGCCATCACCTGCTGCACCACCGGGTCCTGCCGTGCCACCCTGAGCAGCCCCTCGCGCCGATCGTGAGCCTGCTGGGCCAGCGGCTTGGCGCCGCCGGAGGACGCTACCAGCACCATCCAGCGCCGCCCTGTCCAGGCCTCCAAAGCCTGCGATAGCGCGCCCGGCAGCCCTGTCGGCGCACCGGGCTCGAGTGCCAGCTCGACGACCCCAGGCTCGATGCGGATCGGCCGTGCATGGCGTTCGAGATCGATCTTCAGCCTGATGTCGCGGTGGCTCACCGCAGTCGCAACGATGTCGGCGAAGCTGGTGATCGCAATGGCCTCGGGCGGCGCCGCCGTGCTCGCCGGTGCCGGTTCCTCATTGCGGGGCCGAGGCGGTTCCGGCGCGGGCTGCGGCAGCGCTGCTGGCAGGGGGGTTGCCTCGCCACCCGCCGGCGATCCATCGAGCAGGCGCCGCACCAGATCGGCTGGCGCCGGCAGCGTTGCTGCATAAGAAAGTCTTATCAGAATCATTTCCGCTGCCATCAGTGGATCGGGAGCAGTCTCGACCTCCTCCAATCCCTTGAGGATCATCTGCCAGGCGCGGGTCAGCGCCGGCATGGCGAGCTTCTCCGCGAGCTCCCGACCGCGACGGATCTCTGCCTCGCTCAGCGCCTGATCGCTGCCGGGATCGGAAACCACCTTGAAGCGGGTGACCAGATGGATGAACTCGGCAAGATCGGTGAGGAGCGCCGCGGCATCGCCGCCATGCGCATGCTGGTTCTCGACGAGGCGGATCGCGGTCGCGGCATCGCCTCGCATCACCGCATCGAAGACGTCGACCACCATCGCGCGATCGCTGAGGCCGAGCATGTCGCTGACCGACCTGGCGGTGACCGCGCCACCGCCGAAGGAGATGACCTGGTCGAGCAGCGACAATCCATCGCGGACCGACCCCTCCGCTGCCCGCGCGATGAGCCTGAGCGACTCCGGCTCCGCCGACACGCCTTCGCTCGCCGCCACCTTGCCGAGATGCGCAATGAGCAACTCGGCCTCGAGCCGGCGCAGGTCGAATCGTTGGCAGCGTGACAGCACGGTGACAGGAACTTTTCGGATCTCGGTCGTGGCGAATACGAATTTGACGTGCGGCGGCGGCTCCTCCAGCGTCTTCAGCAGCGCATTGAAGGCTTGCTTGGACAGCATGTGGACTTCATCGATGATGTAGACCTTGTAGCGGGCAGTGACCGGCGCATAGCGCACCTGCTCGATGATTTCGCGAATATCGTCAATGCCGGTGCGCGACGCCGCATCCATCTCGATGACATCGGGATGACGCGATTCCAGGATGGCTTCGCAATGATCGCCTATCGCCGGCATGTCGACCCGCGGTTCCCCAACCCCCGAAACCGAGTAATTGAGGGCGCGCGCGATCAGCCGGGCGGTTGTCGTCTTCCCGACACCTCGCACACCCGTCAGCATATAGGCCTGGGCGATCCGCCCGGTGAGGAACGCATTGGTCAGTGTCGTGACCATGGCGTCCTGTCCGATGAGATCGGCGAAGGTCTTCGGCCGGTACTTTCGAGCTAGGACGCGATAGCCGACTGCCTCGAGGGGCGTCAATTCGCTCATTTCGCTGATCGGCACTGTTCGTTGAGGCGGGAGGCTGGACGGGCAACCCGAGCCGTGCTCGTTAGGGCTGCTTCCTTCCGGACCTGACCCGGTTGGCGAGCGGCGCGTCCGCCGCCAACCTCCCGCGCCCTATATCGGCCGAAGACGAGCAAGATGCAAGGGCCAGCGAAACCGCCTATGATGGATCGATCCGCCCCGCGGTCAGTTCATCACTTCGGCATCGCCGCCTATCAGGAACCAGCCCAAATCTTATGACTGAAACCATCGATGCCCGAAGCCGGCCGCTCAGACAGAAATTAGCACGCGGCGGCCCACGTCCTCCGGGCCTGTCGCATGTGCTGCGCACCCTGGCGGAGCGCGATGAGCCGCAGGTCTCCCTGCGCGAGATCATGACGGCGCTGTCCGACCGCAGCTTCGGTGCCTTGTTCATCCTGATCGCCGCGCCCAACTTGATCCCCCTGCCGCCGGGCTCGTCCTTCATTTTCTCCGTGCCGATCATCATCATCGCCGCGCAGCTGGTCTGGGGCAGAACCTTCCCCTGGCTGCCTTCGAGCATCCTCGATCGCAAGTTCGACAGAGGCATCCTGCGCAGCCTTGCCGGGCGCCTGGGCCCGCCCCTGGCCCGTGTCGAATCCATGCTGAAGCCGCGGCTGACCGTGATCGATCCGGGTTTGCAGGACCGGCTGATCGGGCTGCTCGCCCTGATCGCCGGCGTCATCTTGTTCCTGCCGATTCCGCTCGCCAATTTCGCTCCTGCCCTCGCCATCGTGCTTCTTGGCCTCGGGATGATCGAGCGCGATGGCATTGTCATGCTGATCGGCGTGCTGCTGATCCTTGCAAGCATCGCTATCGTCGCCGCAGTCGGCGGCGCCGCGGCCTCGGCGGCCACTGCCATATGGGGTTATCTCGGCCTATGAGGCAGGCGAGCTTTGTGAGCGCCACCCACGACCGCATTGCGAGCCATCGCAGCAACTCGACATGGCTTGCCAGCGAGCGCGCCAATCCGCTGAACCGTCTGATTGCCTTTGTCGAAGAACGCCCGCTGCTCCGCATAGTCGAAGCCACCGCCGAGATCGTCACCATCGGCGTCACTGCCCATCAGGGCGAGCTCGTGCTGATCGGCCGCGACGATCGCGACCGATTGCTCTTCGCCGCCGAGATTGATCGCGAAAGCGAGCCCGCGCGCACCACCTCCGCCGTCGATCTGCGCAGCGTTGCCCTTCAGGGCCTGCTGCCCGAGCCCGAGCTGGCGCAGCTGGCGCAGGCGCGAAGCCTTCTCGGCTGGCATGCGAGAAACGGCTTTTGCGCCAATTGCGGCGCCCGCAGCATGATGGAGGATGCCGGCTACCGTCGTCACTGTCCGGCATGCCACGCCAACCACTTTCCGCGCACCGACCCGGTCGCCATCATGATCGTGCGTCACGGCAGCCGCTTGCTGCTCGGCCGCCAACCGATGTTTCAGCCGGGCATGTATTCGGCGCTTGCCGGCTTCATCGAGCCCGGCGAGACCATCGAGGACGCGGCGCGGCGCGAGATCTTCGAGGAGTCGGGGGTCCGGGTCGGCGAAGTGCGCTACCTGTCGAGCCAGCCCTGGCCGTTCCCTTCGAGCCTGATGATCGGCCTCATCGGCGAGGCGCTCACCACCGACATTGTCATCGACCGTGACGAGCTCGAGGATGTGCGCTGGTTCGATGCGCCCGAGGTCGCCGCAATGCTGGAGCGCCGCCATCCCGACGGGCTCAATCTGCCCCTGCCATTCGCGATCGCCCACCATCTGGTGCTGGCGGCCTTGTCTTAGCGCATCATGCGCTAGCCGCCCATCGATTCGAGCAACGCTGCGATCTCCGCCCGATAGGGGCTCGCCTTGTAGACCCCGAGAATGCGCAGCGACGAGGTGAAGAACGCCAGCTCCTCGAGCGCGAGTCTCACCGGACGATCGGCCGGATGGCCCTCGATATCGGCGTAGAACTGCGTCGCCGAGAATTGACCCTCGAGCTGATAGGACTCGAGCTTGGTCATGTTCACACCATTTGTGGCGAAGCCGCCGAGCGCCTTGTAGAGCGCCGCCGGCACATTGCGCACGCGGAAGACGAAGGTGGTGATGACCGGACGCTCCTCCGGCTCGGCATCCTGTGGCTCGACGGCAAGGATTAGGAAACGCGTGGTGTTGTGGTCCTCGTCCTCGATATTCGCGCGAAGAACTTCCAGGCCATAGATCTGTGAGGCCAGGTTGGTGGCGATGACCGCCCGCCGCGGGTCATGGCTCTCCGCCAGCTCGCGGGCGGCGCCGGCCGTGTCGGCCGCGACGATGGTCCTAAGCCCCATCTCGGCGATCACATTGCGGCACTGGCCCAGCGCATGGACGTGGGTCGCCACCGTTTCAAGCTCCTCGAGCACCGAGCCGGGGATGCCCAGCAGCTGATGGTGAACCCGCAAGAAATGCTCGCCGACGATATGGAGGTGCGAGGCCGGCATGAGATGATGAATATCGGCCACCCGGCCGGCGATCGAGTTCTCGATCGGGATCATCGCCAGATGCGCGGTGCCGGAGGATACCGCCGCGAACGCATCCTCGAAGGTGCGGCAGGGCAGCGGCTCATGATCGGGGAATGCCTCCTGGCAGGCGATATGCGAATTGGCGCCCGCTTCCCCCTGAAAGGCGATCTTCAATGGTTTCGACACGCGGAAATTCTGCCTCGCTCAGATCGCGCCGCCCCGAACGGCGCGGCAAAATGGACCGGCGACCTTATACTTATTGCGGCACTTTCCAGAAAGAACTAGTTTCTGCCGCGACTTGCGGGCGCCACTTCCGCGAGAGCGCTCTCCGTCGCCCTTGTTTCTCCTAGGTTCGCGAATGTTCGGATTTGACAGCTTCGAGCTGAACAAGATCGCAGGCGCCGTGCTCGGCACCTTGCTGCTGACATTCGGTCTGTCCTTGCTCGCTGGCTTCATCTATGCCCCGCATCGCCCGGAAAAGCTCGCCTTCTCCGTTGCTGTCGCCGAGGCACCGGCCGCCACCGCACCGGCCGGCGGTGGCGAGACCAAGCCGATCGCCGAGCTCCTGAAAACCGCCAGTGCCGAGAAGGGCCAGGCTGTCGCCAAGGCCTGCGCCGCCTGCCACGACCTCACCAATGCCAACACCAACAAGGTCGGCCCAGGTTTGTGGAACGTGGTGGACCGTCCGATCGCCTCCCATCCTGGATTTGCCTATTCCGATGCGATGAAAGCGAAATCCGGCGAGAAGTGGACCTACGATCATCTCAACGGCTTCCTGCACAACCCCAAGGGCTATGTGCCCGGCACCAAGATGACCTTTACCGGCGTCACGCGCGACGACCAGCGCGCCGATCTTATCGCCTATCTGCGTTCACTCTCCGACAATCCGCAGCCCCTGCCGGCCTCGCAGTGAAGCGGGGCAGCGGGTTACGAAGATTTCACCCCCCGGCTGTTGCGGCGCTGTTTCCATTTCTGATATCGCCGCCTAGTTTCCTCGATCCTTGGGAGGAAGGCACGATCATGCGACTGGACCGGCGTACTGCGCTCAAGCTTCTCGCAGCGCTTGCACCCGCCTCATGGAGCGCACGGCAGATTTCATTCGCCGTTGCCGCCGCTTCGGACGCCCCATGGCGTCACGGTCTATCGCTGTTTGGCAACCTTAAATACGCCACCGATTTCAAGCATTTCGACTATGTCAACGCTGAGGCGCCGAAAGGCGGCCGGGTGCGGCTCGGCGCCCCCAACTCTTTCGACTCGCTCAACCCCTATACCTATAAGGGCGATGCCGCTGCTTTGGTCGCGCTGACCAATGACACGCTGATGACCAGCGCCTTCGACGAGCCGAGCACCGAATATGGCCTCGTCGCCGAAGCCGTCCAGCACCCCGACGACTTCGCCTGGGTCACCTATCGCCTGCGCCAGGGCGCCCGTTTCCACGATGGCAAGCCGATGACGCCCGAGGATGTGGTGTGGTCCATGGAGGCGCTTCGCGGCTCCCACCCCTTCTATTCCGCCTACTACAAGAACATCCGCAAGGCCGAGCAGACCGGCGACCGCGAGGTGCGATTCGAGTTCTCGGAATCCGGCAATCGTGAGCTGCCGCAGATCGTCGGCCAACTGCCGGTTCTGCCGAAACATTGGTGGACCGGCAAGGACGACAGGGGCCGTCAGCGCGACATCAACGCCACCACGCTTGAGCCCCCGCTCGGTTCCGGTCCCTATCGCATCGCCAATGTCAGGCCGGGCGCATCGATAACCGTGACCCGCGTCGAGGATTATTGGGGTAAGGATCTGCCGGTCAATGTCGGTGCCAACAACGTCAACGAGATTACCGCCATCTATTTCGCCGACGAGACGGTGATGCTCGAGGCCTTCAAGGGCGACGAATATGACTTCCGCCTCGAGAACAGCGCCAAGAACTGGGCCACCGGCTATGACGTTCCGGCGGTGCATCGCGGCGCCATCAAGCGCCAGGAGGTGACGCTGAAGAATCCCGACGGGATGCAGTGCTTCTGCCTCAACCTGCGCCGCGAAAAATTTGCCGATCCGCGCGTCCGCCTGGCCTTCAACCACGCTTTCGATTTCGAATGGGCCGATGCCAATCTGTTCTACGGCCAGTATGTCCGCACCGCCAGCTACTTCGCCAATTCCGAGCTGGCCTGGTCCGGCCTGCCAAGCCCCGGCGAGCTTGCCATTCTCGAGCCTCTGCGTGCTCAGATCCCGCCCGAAGTGTTCACCACGCCCTACAAGAACCCGGTCAATGGCAGCGCCCAGGAGCGCCGCCAGAACCTGCTCAAGGCCCGCAACCTCTTCGCCGACGCCGGCTGGAAGGTGACCGGCGACCGCACTTTGCGGAACGAGGCCGGCCAGCCCATGCAGTTCGAGTTCCTGCTCAACTCGCCGACTTTCGAGCGCATCGTGCTCCCCTATGTCGAGCAATTGAAGCTGCTCGGCGTCCAATCGACCGTGCGCACGATCGACAGCGCGCAATATGAGCGGCGGATGCAGAGCTTCGACTTCGATATCGTCGTCGTGACCTGGCCCGAGTCCCTGTCGCCGGGCAATGAGCAGCGCAATTTCTGGAGCACGGAGGCTGCTGATCGCCAGGGCAGCCAGAACTATGCCGGCATCAAGAACCCGGCCGTCGACAAACTTGTCGACCGGATTATCTTTGCCAAGACTCGGGCGGAGCTTGTCGACGCCTGCCGCGCACTCGATCGGGTCCTGCTGTGGAACCAGTATGTCGTGCCGATGTGGCATCTGCCCTATGAGCGGCTCGCATTCTGGGACCGCTTCGGCCGTCCCGATCCATTGCCGCCCTATGCCGTGGCGTTTCCGACGATCTGGTGGTGGGACGTTGCCAAGGCAGCGGCAATCGGGGGCAAGACGTGAGACGGATTGCCTTTGCTGTCGCCTCGACGGCGATGGTTCTTCTTGGCTCCGGCACCGCGCTGGCCGAGCCGAAGCATGGCTGGTCGATCTTTGGCGAGCTGAAATACCCGTCCGGCTTCGCCCATTTTGACTATGTCAATCCCGATGCGCCAAAGGGCGGCCGCATCGCCACCATCGGGACCTCGAGCGTCAACACCTTCGACAGCCTCAATGGCTATATCCTGCGTGGCGATCCTGCTCAGCGACTGGACCTGCTCTTCGACGCGCTGATGGTCCGCGCCACCGACGAGCCCGATGCGATGTATGGGCTTGTCGCATCGACGATCGACGTCCCCGAGGACAAGAGCCACGCCATCTTCACGCTGCGGCCCGAGGCCCGCTTCGCCGACGGCACGCCGCTCACAGCCGACGACATTGTCGAGACCTTTCGGCTCCTCAAGGAGTATGGCCACGAGAATATCCGCACCTCGATTCGCGATGTCAGCAAATGCGAGGCCATCGACAAGCACACGGTGAAATACACCTTCACCGGTGACAACCGGCGCGACCTGCCCGGCATCGTCGGCGCCCTGCCGATCTTCTCCAAGGTCTATTACCAGACTCACGACTTCACCAAATCGACGTTCGAGCCGCCGCTCGGCTCAGGTCCCTACAAGGTTGGGCCGCTGCGCCAGGGCGAGTACATCACCTATCAGAAGCGCGACGACTATTGGGCCAAGGACCTCAATGTCAACCGCGGCATCTACAATTTCGGTGAGGTCAGGATGGAATATTTCCGCGACCGCTCTGCCGAGCTCGAGGCGTTGAAGGCGGGCGCCCTCGATCTTCGCGAGGAGTTCAGCGCCAAGTCCTGGTCCACCGAATAC
>JBKOZY010000415.1:0-3085 GCA_046726135.1 Pseudomonadota bacterium
GTCCATCGCCGGCCGGCTTCTTCTTGGCGATCCGCTTGAACGCCCAATTGATCCGCCCGGGTCGCCCCACCACGCCCCTGACGACGATCTGCTGCGACCGGCGCGGCTGCACCCGGCCTGGCAGATAGACGCTGTCCTCGAGCCGGACCACGCCGCCACGCACCGTGAAGGTCCATCCCGCCTTGTTCGGCAGCTGCAGCATGACGCTTGCCCCGTCCTTCGAGGCGATCGCTTTCACCGTCGGGTGGAGATGGAACCGCACCGCATAGGACAGCTGGTCGAGATGCGTCGTCGGGCCCTCGCCGACGAACCAGTCCTCGCCCCTGAGATCGCTGCCATCCGGCGCCAGGAACAGCCGTCTTTCATGGCGCACCCCGAAGGCGGCGCCATAGCCGTCATGCCGGGCTTCCAGCAACGACCCTTCCGCCGACAGCTTGACGGTCGCCTGGGCATCGCGCGGACCGATCAGCACCGGGGTGCCGAACAGCGCCTCGACCAGCCGGCCGGTGATGATCCGGCCACTCGACACCCCGCCGATCTCGGCGGTGCTCGCCGCCGCCGTCATCCGGCAAGCCGCATCCCATTCCGTTCCGGCAAAGGCCGGCGCGCCGCAATTGACGATGACCCGATGCGCCCGGTCGGAGAACTCGAAGGCGAGCGGCGCCGACGCGGCATGACTGTTGAGCCCGGGCGCCGGCGGCCGGCCGACATCGACGATGACCACCGCCGAGCCCTGCTCGAGCCGGGCATAGCCGGAATGCGGCGCATGTGCCAGCGGCCGCCCGTTCGTATCGTCGGTCTCGAGCACCGCCGCCACCTTGGCCATCGCCGGATCGGAGCTGCCATTGAAGGTGGCGATGCCCTGGTCGCCATGCAGGAAGAACCGCAGCATCGGCAGCATGCGCTCGATCGCGCCGTTGATTGCTGGCGGCACTGGATGCCGCCGCTCCTCGAGCGTGAGTCTGAGCGGCAGAAGATCGACGAGGAGATCGAGGAGCTGTGCCGGCGAGCGTGACATGTGGCCGCCATCGGGAAGGATCTGTTGATCGAGCTCCTGTCCGAGCCGCGCCAGCGCCGGCGCCGACATCCCTTCGAGCCCGGTCAGTCCGATCGCCGCATAAGCGAGCGCGATCGCTGCCTGCAGCCGCTCCGGTGGCCGCAAGCCCGCTTGTGGCGCCGCATAGAGCGATCGCGCCTGCCGCCCGAGGCTGGCATAGAAGCCCGCGGCAAATGACGAAGGCGCGCCGGCGAGCAGGAACCCGCCATTCTGGACGAGCGAAATCATGCGCCGCGCCCTGACCTCGATCTCGCGCGCCACCTTCATGCGATAGCCTTGCCGGTCGATCCAATCCTGGAACAGCGACCGGCCATGCGCCCGGTCGAGTTCGCGCCCCGCCGCCTTGAGATGGGCGAGCCAGCCAAAGCCGTGGAGCTCGCGATAGGCTGCGAGCGACGGCAGCGGCGTTTCGAAGATTCCCTTCGAGCCCGCCTCGACCACCGAGCCGAGCAGCACGTAACGACCTTGATAGAACTCCGCCGCCAGCTCGCCATTGCCGCGGATCAGCCCGGCAATGGCTGGATTGATCCCCTCGGCCCGGCCGCCGACCACCAGGCCCTTGAGCCGCGGCAGCTTGAGACCGATGCCGCGGCCGACCCGGGCCACGGCGAGCTCGAGCACACCCCTGAGAGCGTGTGGCGCAACCTGATGCGCGGTCTGCAGGTCCTGATACATCACTGGTGCTGATGGTAAATAAAGGCTTCTCCTGCCCCGCCACGATCTAGGCGCCGAACGGGTTAATGTTTCGCTAACGAGGCGCAAAAAGAGGCAGTAGGCATTGGGCAAATAGGCAGTGAGCGGTGCTCTTCCATACTGCCTACTGCCGACTGCCGACTTCCCTACTGCCTCCTCCGCAGCCGCGCCGCATAGAAACCGTCCATGCCATGGATCGGCAGCGTCCGCAGATCCCCGATATCGCTGATCAGCCCGCGATCGACGCCGAGCTCGGCCGCCCTGATCGGCTCCCGCGCGATGTCGCGGCGCGCCGCGAGCAGGGCCTCGATCTGCTGCCCGCACTCCTCGTCCTCGAGCGAGCAGGTGGCATAGACCAAAAGCCCGCCCGGCTTCACCATGTCGATAGCGCGCCGCATCAGCTGAGCCTGCAGCGGCACGAGCGCGGCGATCGTCGCCGGCGTCTTGATATAAGGGAGGTCCGGATTGCGCCGGATCGTCCCGGTGGCCGAGCACGGGGCGTCGAGCAGCACCGCATCGAACGGTTCAGGCGGCTGCCATGCCGCCGCATCGGCGCACACCACCTCGGCCGTAAGATTGAGCCGCTCCAGATTGGCCTCGAGCCGCTTGAGCCGTGCTGCCGAGCGCTCGACCGCCGTCACCACTGCTTCGCCGGCAGCGAGTTGTGCCGTCTTGCCGCCCGGCGCCGCGCAGAGATCGGCCACCCGCAAGCCGCGGACATTGCCAAGCAGCCTGGCCGGCAGCGCCGCCGCCTCGTCCTGGACCCACCAGCTGCCCTGAGGATAGCCGGGCAGGTCCTCGATCCGCCCGCGCGCCGCCGCGAGACGCACCGTTCCGGTCGGCAGCACCACGCCGCCAAGCTCCATCGCCACCGCCGCCGGCATGCGGGCCGTCAGATCGAGCGGCGGCTCGGCCATATGGCTTGCCGCGATCGCCCGCGCCGTGTCGCCGCCGAACGCCGCTTTCCAGCGTTCCATCAGCCACGCCGGCGTGTTGGCGATGGCAGCATCATCCGCATTCACAAGGCCGGCGCCGCCGCCCGCCACCTTGCGCAGCACCGCATTGATCAGCCCGCCGAGATGCCGCGAACCCGGCTGCGCGCCGGCCAGCCTCACCGCCAGATCGATGACGGCATGGGCCGGCGTGCGCAGAAACAGGAGCTGTGCCGCACCGCTGAGCAGGATCTCCCGTGCCCAACCCGATTTCCGCGGCAGCGGCCGCTCGAGGAAGCGGCCGAGCACCCGCTCGATCTCGCCCAGGCGCCTGAGGGTGGTCGCGACGATGACCCGGGTCAGCGCCCGGTCGCGACTGTCCGCATCATCATCGGTCGGCACC
>JBKOZY010000416.1:0-2154 GCA_046726135.1 Pseudomonadota bacterium
GGTGCAAGGGGGTTGAGGAAGGAAATAGGCCGTCGGCAGTTGCCGCAGATCACAGGTCACTGCCTGTTGCCTACTGCCTCCTTTTTGCGAATTCGAGGTGAATCGCCTTCGCTCCCCGGGCCAGGGCCTTTGCCTCATAACGAGTGGGACGCGAGTCGGGGCGCGGCCAGTGCCAGTCGGCCGGTCCCTCGGCGGTCCAGGCAAAGCCGCCATGGGCGAGCATCGCTTGGAGGGTCGAAGCGGCATAGTCGCCGGCATCGCTGACAAAGACGAAGCGGCCGCCGGACACGAGCAACCGGTGGATCTCGGCAATGGTTGCCGGCTGGATGAAACGCCGGCGCTGGTGGCGCTTCTTCGGCCAGGGATCGGGGAACAGGAGATGGATCGCGGCGAGCGTGTCGTCGCCGATCGCCGGCAAGAGATCGCGAACATCGTTGTCGAAGATTCGGACGTTGGAAAGATGGTTGGCCTTGATCGCCGTCAGCAGCTTGGCGATGCCATTGACGAATGGCTCGGCGCCGATGAAGCCGATGTCGGAGGTGCCAGCAGCCTTGGCAGCGAGATGCTCGCCGCCGCCAAAGCCGATCTCAAGCTCGACCGCCTCGACCGGCGGATCGAAGAGGAGCGTCGGCGTGGCAAGCCGCGGGTCATCGATGGCAATCTTTAGCTTGGGCAGCAGATCGACCATGAGACGCGCCTGGTGCGGGCGCAAAGCGTGGCCGATGCGGCGGCCGTAGAACTGATAGGGACGCGGCGTGCCGGTCAGGCGAGAAAATCCCGCAATTGCTCGACGAGGTCGGTCTTCTCCCATGAGAAGCCGCCATCCTTGTCCGGTGGGCGGCCGAAATGACCATAAGCGGCGGTGCGGGCGTAGATCGGCTGGTTGAGATTGAGATGCTCACGGATGCCGCGCGGCGACAGATCCATGACGCGCGACAGCACCGGCTCGATCCGGCGCTCCTCGATTCCCTTGCTGGCGGTGTCATGCAAGTCGACATAGATCGACAGCGGCTCGGAGACGCCGATGGCATAGGAGAGCTGGATGGTGCAGCGCCTGGCGAGGCCGGCGGCGACAACATTCTTGGCGAGGTAGCGGGCAGCATAGGCGGCAGAGCGGTCGACCTTGGTAGGGTCCTTGCCGGAGAAGGCGCCACCGCCATGCGGGGCAGCGCCGCCATAGGTGTCGACGATGATCTTGCGCCCGGTCAGCCCGCAATCGCCATCAGGACCGCCAATATAAAATTTGCCCGTGGGATTGACGTGCCAGATGGTGTTCTTCGTGATCCACTCGCTTGGCAGCGCGGCGCGAACATAAGGATCGATGATTTCAAGGACGTCCTTAGAGGTCAAATCCTCATGAAGGTGTTGGTGCGACACGACGATCTGGGTGACGTCGGAAGGTTTGCCATCGCGGTACTGCACCGTCACCTGGCTTTTGGCATCGGGGCCGAGCTTGCTCGCCTCGCCCAGCCCGGCACGGCGGGCCTCGCTCAGGGTCTTGAGGATCTGATGGGCATAGTAGATCGGCGCCGGCATGAGCTCCGGCGTCTCGTCGCACGCATAGCCGAACATGATTCCCTGGTCGCCAGCGCCGACATCCTTGTTGCCCAAGGCATCGACGCCCTGAGCGATGTCCGGCGACTGGCCGTGCAGCAGCACCTCGACAGCGGCGCTCTGCCAATGGAAGCCGTTCTGCTCGTAGCCGATGTCCTTGATGGCCTGGCGGGTGCACTCGATGATGCGGTCACGGGTGACGCTTTCAGGGCCGCGATATTCGCCGGCAATGACAACGCGGTTGGTGGTGGCGAGGGTCTCGCAGGCGACCCGAATGGAACGCGGATCGGTGCCGGTGGCAAGCGCCTCGCTGTAGAACAGGTCGACGATCTCGTCGGAGATGCGATCGCAGACCTTGTCGGGATGACCTTCGGAAACGGATTCGCTCGTGAACTGATAATTCCTTCGCGCCACCAGCCCCAAGCTCCTGATCGATCTCACGGATAAATGAAAACGCCGCTGTCGTCCTGGCGCGGCGCGGGCGCACTCTTGGCAGGCTTCCCCGGCAAGGTCAAGGGAGGGGAAGGGAAGGCTGTGGGCAACAGGCAGTAGGCAATAGGAAAGAAACCGCTCACGACCTATTGCGTATAGCCTGCTGCC
>JBKOZY010000417.1:0-5244 GCA_046726135.1 Pseudomonadota bacterium
TATCAAGGGAGCGCTCGTGAATCATGGCCACCCTCGTCCTGCAAACCGCCGGCCGGGCGCTCGGCGCGAGCTTTGGCGGGCCGATCGGCGCGACGCTTGGGCGGGCCGCCGGGGCGCTTGCCGGCTCGCTGATCGACCAGGCGATCTTCGGTTCGCGGCGGCGCGTCGAGGGGCCGCGGCTCAGCGACCTCCAGCTGATGACGTCGAGCGAGGGCGCGGCCCTGCCGCGGCTCTGGGGCACCGCGCGACTCGCCGGCCAGGTCATCTGGGCGCTGCCGATCGAGGAGGAGACGACCGTCGAGCGGCAGGGCGGCAGCAAAGGCGGGCTCGGCGGCGGCGGCGTCGAGACGACGCGCTACAGCTATCATGCGAGCTTCGCGGTGGCGCTGTGCGAGGGACCGGTGACGCGGATCGGCCGGGTGTGGGCCGACGGCAAGCCGTTCGACCTCACCACCACGCAATGGCGGCTCCATCCCGGCAGCGAGGAGCAGCCGCCCGACAGCCTGATCCTGGCGCATGCCGGAAGCGACGGCGCGCCGGCCTATCGCGGCGTCGCCTATGTCGTGTTCGAACGATTGGCGCTCCAGCAGTTCGGCAACCGCATGCCGCAGCTCTCCTTCGAAGTCGTGCGGGTTCACGGGTCATTTGCCGACAAGATCCGCTCGGTGAACCTCATCCCCGGGGCGACCGAGTTCGGCTACGAGCCGGCGCGGGTGCTGCGCGCGGCGGGCTGGGGCGAGAACGAGACCGAGAATGCCCATCTCGCATCGGGAATGAGCGACTGGTCGGCATCGCTCGACCAGCTGCAGGCGGAAGCCGCGAGGCTCGCCCATGTCAATCTGGTGGTGGCATGGTACGGCAACGATCTCGATGCCGGCCGCTGCCAGGTGATGCCCGGCGTCGAGCGGCGCAACAAGGAGACCAAGCCGTGGCCCTGGCAGGTGAGCGGACTCTCCCGCGCGGAGGCGCATCTGATCAGCCGGGTCGACGGCCGGCCGGCCTATGGCGGAACGCCGAGCGATCTTTCGGTCAGCCATGCACTCGCCGATCTCAAAAGGCGCGGCCTCGCCGTCACCTTCTATCCGTTCCTGCTGATGGACATCCCGCCCGGCCTCGCGCAGCCGGCCTATCCGTGGCGCGGCCGCATCTTTGCTCAGTCGGCTGACCATGTCGCTGCCTTCTTCGACAATGGCTATCGGCGGATGATCCTGCATTATGCGCATTTGTGCGCCGCGGCGGGCGGCGTCGAGTCGTTCCTGATCGGCAGCGAGCTCAAGGGTCTGACGACCAGCCGGACGGGTCGCGGGGTCTATCCGGCGGTCGCGGCGCTGGCGCGGCTCGCCGGCGATGTCGCGGCGATCCTGCCCAATGCGAAAATCTCCTATGCCGCCGACTGGTCGGAATATTTCGGCCACCATCCGGATGATGGCAGCGGCGATCATCACTTCCATCTCGATCCGCTGTGGGCGTCGCCGGCGATCCATCATGTCAGCATCGACTGCTACATGCCGCTCTCCGATTGGCGCGACGGCGAAGACCATGGCGACAGTCATCACGGCGCGATCACCGCGCCTGCCTATCTCGCCGGCAATGTGGCGGGCGGCGAAGGGTTCGACTGGTATTATCGAAACGACGCGGAGCGGGCATCGCAGATCCGCACGCCGATCACCGACGGCGCTCACGGCAAGCCCTGGGTGTTCCGCTACAAGGATCTGAAGTCATGGTGGGGCGAGCCGCATTACGACCGGATCGGCGGCGTCGAGAGCGCGGTCAAGACCGCCTGGGTGCCGGCGTCGAAGCCGATCCGCCTGAGCGAGGTCGGCTGTCCCGCCATCGACAAGGGCAGCAATCAGCCCAATCTTTTCATCGACGCCAAATCGGCGGAGAGCGCGCTGCCCCATTTCTCCTCCGGCCTGCGCGACGATTTCATCCAGCGCCAGGCGATCGGCGCCATTCTCGATCACTGGGCGAGCGGGCCGGAGGCCAACCCGCTGTCGCCGCTCTATCGCGGACCGATGGTCGACACGGCGCGGATCTCGCTCTGGGCCTATGACGTCCGGCCGTTTCCGGCATTTCCCGGGCTTGCCGCCGTGTGGGCCGACGGCGCCAACTACCAGCGCGGCCATTGGCTCAACGGGCGGCTGGCGCCGGTGGCGCTCAAGGATCTGGTGGCGGCGATCGTCGGCGATGCCGCAATCGAAAATTACGACGTGTCCGGACTGTCGGGCCTGGTCGAGGGCTTCGTGATCGACCGGCCGATGGCGCCGCGCGATGCGCTGGAGCAGCTCTCCATGGTGTTCGCCTTCGATGCGGTGGAGAGCGGCGAGCGCCTGAAGTTCCGGCATCGCGCCGTCATGGAGGAGCCGGCCGCCATCGCGGTCGACAGCCTGGTCGAGACAAGCGCCGAGCAGCCGCTGATGGCGGTCACCCGGGCGGCAGCAAGCGAGCTGTTCCAGGCGGTGCGCCTCGGCCACATGGAGCCTGAGGCCGATTATCGCCATGCCATGGTCGAGGCGCGGCGGCCGCTCGACGATGCCGCCCGAGAGTTCACCATCGAGACCGGCTGCGTGATGCGCCAGGAGACGCTCGGCGGCCGCGCCGAGATCCTGCTTGCCGAGTCATGGGCGGCGCGCGAGACCGCACGGCTGGTGCTGCCGCCATCGTGGCTCGCGCTCGAGCCGGGCGATCGGCTGACGCTCACCATCGGCGGAAGATCCAGGAGCTTCCGGATCGCCGAGACCTCGGGCCTGCTGCAGCGCAGCGTCGAGGCGGGGAGCCATGACCCAGCGATCTATGGCGCGGTTGCCGCGCCGGAGCGGTCGCCCCGGGCCGAGCCGGCCGCGGTGCTCGGGCCGCCGGCAGTGTTGGTGCTCGACCTGCCGGCGGCCTCGAGCCCAAGCGAGGTGAAGGCGCCGCTGGTCGCCGCCGCGGCCAAGCCATGGCCGCAGGCTCTGGTGGTGCTCAGCGATCCGGGCGGTGGCGCCTATCGCATGGAAAGCCTGCTGAAGAGCCCGGCAGTGATGGGAACGACGCTCGATCCGCTTGGCCCCGGACCGCTATGGCGCACCGACCCGGCGACCATGATCCGTGTGCGGTTGATCGCCGGCGCGCTGCAGTCGGTGCCGCGGGCGGCGCTCCTCGGCGGCGCCAATGCGGCGGCGATCGGCACGCCGGAGGATGGCTTCGAGATCGTGCAATTCGCTGCCGCCGAGCTGGTCGGTCCCGATACCTATGCGCTCAAAGGTCTGCTGCGCGGGCAGGGCGGATCGGAGCCGGAGATGCTTAATGTAAGGCCGGCGGGGCAGCGCTTCGTGCTGCTCGATGGCAATGTCGTTCCGCTCAAGCCGGCCGCCGATCCGATCGGGCGGCCGGTCACGCTGCGGGTGGGCCCTGCGGGACGCGATGCCGCCGATCCGGCTTTCGTCGATGTCACCATGGTGAGCCGCGGGCTCGCTTTGCGGCCGCTGGCGCCGGTGCATCTCAGGTGGCGCCGCGATGGCGAGACGCTGCTGTTGCGATGGATTCGCCGCACGCGGATCGGCGGCGATGCCTGGGAAGGTGCCGAGGTGCCGCTCGGCGAGGAGCGCGAGCGCTATGAGCTGACGCTGCAGCAGGGCGAGCGGATGCTGGCGCTCAGCGTCGATGGGCCGAGCGCGGCGATCACGGCGCCCGAGCAGCGCAGCGCCTTCGGCGATGTCCTGAAAGGCGCGGCTCGGCTGAGGGTATCACAGCTGTCGACCGTGTACGGACGAGGCGCGACGCTTCAGGGGGTGATCGATGTCAAGTGAAACGCCGCGCCTCAAGCTGCCCTATCTGGCGGCCGCCCAGGCGCAGAAGCATGTGACGCATAATGAAGCGCTGGACGGGCTCGACGCGCTGGTTCAGCTCAGTGTCGGCGGCGTTGCGGCAGCCCCCGAGGCGGCGCCGGCGGATGGCGCGCAATGGCTGGTTGGCCAACCGGCGAGCGGCGCCTTTGCCGGGCAGGAGGGAGCGCTTGCGAGCTTTCGCGACGGCGCCTGGACATTCCGCATGCCGACGATCGGCTGGCGGCTCTATGACCAAACGAGCCGGCGGCTGATGGTGTTCGACGGCAGCGCCTGGCAGCCGGTGGGCGCGAGCGAGCAGATGGCGCGGCTCGGCATCGGCACACCGGCCGACAATGGCAACCGGCTGGCGGTGGCGGCGCCGTCGGCGCTGTTCACCCATGCCGGCAGCGATCACCGGCTCATCGTCAACAAGGCGGCGCCGGGTGCGGTGGGAGCGCTGCTGTTCCAGGAGTCTTACGCCGGGCGCGCCGAAATCGGGCTTCTCGGCGACGATCGGCTGGCAGTCAAGGTGTCGGCCGACGGGCAGAGCTGGCGCCTGGCGATGACGGTCGAGCCGGAAAGCGGGCGCTCGAGCTTTCCGTCGGGGATCGTCGATCCGCTGCGGCGCCTCGGCTCCGGGCCGGCGCCGGCCTTCGGGGCGAGCCCGGACATCCATCTTACCCTCGCGGGCCTCACCCAATGCGGCACCGCGACGCTATTCCCCAACCGGCTCTATATGGCGGCGCTGGTGCTGCCGGTGGCGCGGCGCTGCACGAGCCTCGCCATTCGGGTGGTCGCTCCGGCGGTGCAAGGCGCGTGCCGGCTCGGGCTTATGGCGATGATGGCAGCGGCCATCCGGGGCGGCTCGTCATCGATGCCGGCACGGTCGACACCGCGAGCCCCGGCCTCAAGCGGCTCGCCATCGATGTGGCGCTCGATGCGACGCTCTACTGGTTCGCGGCGCTGAGCAATGCGGGCTCGAGCGTGGTGGCGCCGGCGGCCCAGGCGGCGGCGCTCATCGGCGTCAACGCGCAAGCGGCGGTGGCGAGCGATGCCGCGGTGCCATGCCTCTTCCGGGCACAGAGCTTCGGGGCGCTCGCGCTCGATGAGTCGGCGCAGAGCTTCACGCCCGGGAGCCCGGCGAGCCTGCCGCCGGTGGCATTTCTCAGGTGAGGCAGTAGGCAGTAGGCAGTAGGCAGAAGGGACATGCTCCGTACACTGCCTATTGCCTAATGCCTACTGCCTCGTTCATTCAACAACAGGAGACCACCGTGATGCTAACCCCAACAACCACCCCCCAAGAGGCCATCGACCTCATCAAGAAAATGGAGGGCTTGAGGCTTCGGGCCTATCGCGACATTGGCGGGGTGTGGACCATCGGCTATGGCCACACCTCGGCTGGCGGACCGCCCGAGGTGGGCCCTCGGCTCACCATCAG
>JBKOZY010000418.1:0-2364 GCA_046726135.1 Pseudomonadota bacterium
ATGGGAGAGCGCCATGTCGACACCGGGCAGCGGGTCTGGCCCGGACGCGCCCAGACCGTTTCCCACCCATCTCGCACCGGTCGCCAACACCACGCGCGGCGCGCCATAGTCGAGAATCTCCTCGGCCGAGACCTTGCCGGTGCCGCGCATGATCCGCACATTCGTCATACGAGCCAGCTGTGTCTCGCGGTAGGTGATCACGCGGTTCCACTCGGCAAGCCCGGGCAGCTTGACCACATCGCGCAAATGGCCGCCGAGCGTGTCGTCAGCCTCGACCAGATCGACACCATAGCCCCTGAGCGCCAGCACCCGGGCGCATTCCATGCCGGAGGGACCGGCGCCGACGACCAGCACTTGCGATGGTCGCGACGTCACAGTGAACTTCTCGGGATGCCAGCCGCGACGATACTCCTCCATGGCAGTGGGGTTCTGGGTGCAGATGATCGTGCTGTTGAGATTGAAGCGCGACACGCACACATTGCAGCCGATGCATTCGCAAATGTCCTCGACCCGGCCCTCGTCGATCTTGCGCGGCAGCCAGGGGTCCGCGATGGACGGCCGCGCGCAACCGATGATGTCGAGCTGGCCCGACTTGATCACCCTGACCATCTCGTCGGGGTCGGTGAAGCGGCCGACGCCCACCACGGGCACTTTCGCGATGCGCTTGACCTCGCGGTTCCACGGCGCCTGATGGTTGCTCTTGTAGAACCGCGATGGCCCTGAGTCCTCGCCCCACGCGTCATGTCCGGCGTCCCCGAGGATGATGTCCCAGAGATCGACGAGCCCGAGACTGTCGGCGAGCTCGACCCATCTGAGGCCTTCGTCGAACATCTCGATGCCCCACTGCCCGGCAATGTCGTCGATCGCGAAGCGGGTCGCTATGGCGCAGTCATCGCCGGCAACCCGACGAAGAGTCTCGAGCGCCTCGATCCAGAACCGCGCCCGGTTCTCGAACGATCCGCCATATTTGTCGGTGCGTCGGTTGAAATGCCGCGACAGGGCATGGGCGGGAAACACCCCGGCGGCGCCATGGATGTAGAGAATGTCGAATCCGGCATCGATGGCGCGCTGTGCTGCCTCGGCATACATCTGCATCAGCCGCTTGATGTCGTCCTCGCTCGCTTCATAGGTATAGACCTTGGGAATGCCTGAGGACGGGTAGCGATCGAAGGCCGCCGCCACATAGCGCGTGGCGAGGTTGTCCTTGACACCACCGGCCCCGAGCTCCACGCCGGCAAGAGCGCCCCAGCGATGCACCTCGTCGGTCATATAGCGGTGATTGATGACATCGCCCTGGTCCCAGATCGTGGTGCAGGTCGACGTCGATTGATTGACCTCGGGATGGATAGAGCACGATTCGGTGCAGATGCCGGCCCAGCCGCCTTCCGCCTTCACCGCCCGATGCCCGAGATTGGCGCCAGGTTTCAACACGCCGGCACCGGTGCATTGCGGCACCTGGTAGAAGCGGTTCTTCAGGACTTTCGGTCCGATGCGGATCGGTTCGAAGAGCAGGTCGTGTCGAGGATCGCGAGGCATGGTCAGAAGAAGGTTCGAACGGCGGACACGATATCGTACTTGTCATTGACGATGCACAGCACCTGCCATTTGTCGAAGGTCGTGCAGGGATGCGAGATGCCGAGCGCCACCATGTCGCCCACCTCGAGGGGGCTGCTGCGCGGTACCTCGAGGTGACAGTGCTGGTCGTTGAGCGCCGTCACCACATGGTCGGAGCCGAGCGATTTGATATCGCTGGCGGTCGCCCCGGCTGCGGGTCTGAACCATTTCAGTGGTTGTGGTAGCTTCGAGTCGAAGGAGATGTCGCGCTTTCCCGCCGTGAGCAGCACCTTCTCAGGCTCGGGCCGCGATTGCACATAGGCCCACACTTCGAGTGCTGCCTGAAGGCCGGGGCCGAGGTCATCGACCTCCGGCGAGCGCTTCCGCAGTTCCTTGAACCTGACGGCATATTCGCCGGAGTCGTGGGTGAGATAGCAGCCGCTGCGGGTCAACACCATGAACGGGCGATCGACCTCAGCCTTGGCAAAGCGGTTCGCGACCAGATCGTAGAAGGTGGAGCCGCCGGCCGTCAGCAAGACAGTGCCTGGGCCGAAATGACTTTCCCGATCGCACGCCACTGCGATAGCCGCCAGATAATCGAGAAAGCGATCGACCAGCCGCTCGGCCTTCTCCGGCGCATCGGCCCTGATCAGGCCCTCATAGCCGCCGACACCGCGAAGAGACAAAAAAGGCTCGTTCGCCTTGACCGCGGCGGCAACCGCCAAAGCCTCGTCGAGCTGCCGGCAGCCGGTTCGCCCACCGACGAACCCGCCCTCGACGATCAGCTGAAGGGGACGTTTGAGCTGCACC
>JBKOZY010000419.1:0-4872 GCA_046726135.1 Pseudomonadota bacterium
ATCTCATTTCGGGCGTCCTGTTCATCCTGGCGCTGAACGGCCTGTCGCATCCGGCAACCTCGCGCCGCGGCAACATTCTCGGCATGACCGGAATGGCGATCGCCATCGTGACGACGCTGCTCGCGGTGCCGCCCGCCAGCGTCTCGACCAGCCTGCTGATCGTGATCGGCCTCGGCCTTGGCGGCGGTGTCGGTGCGGTGATCGCCCGCCGCATCGCCATGACCGCCATGCCGCAGCTCGTCGCCGCCTTTCATTCGCTGATCGGCCTTGCCGCGGTGTTCGTCGGCGCCGCCGCCCTTTATGCGCCGCAGGCCTTCGGCATCGGCGAGGCCGGCCATATCCACCGCGCGAGCCTGGTCGAGATGGCGCTCGGCGCCGCCATCGGCGCCGTCACCTTCACCGGCTCGATCGTCGCCTTCACCAAGCTGCAGGGGCTGGTGTCGGGCGCCCCCGTGGTGTTCCGCGGCCAGCATCTCGTCAACCTGGCGCTCGGCATCCTGCTGGTCCTGCTCATCATCGCCTTCGTCAGCATGGGCAGCCCGGGTCTGTTCTGGCTGATCGTGCTGCTCGCCTTTGCGATCGGCGTCCTCATCATCATCCCGATCGGCGGCGCCGACATGCCGGTCGTGATCTCGATGCTGAACTCCTATTCCGGCTGGGCGGCGGCCGGCATCGGCTTCACCCTGCAGAACACGGCGCTCATCGTCACCGGCGCGCTGGTCGGCTCCTCCGGCGCCATCCTCTCCTACATCATGTGCAAGGGGATGAACCGCTCCTTCATCTCGGTAATCCTCGGCGGTTTTGGCGGCGAGGTGGCGGGCCCCGCCCAGGGCGCCGGCGCCGACCGGCCGGTCAAGCTCGGCTCGGCCGAGGATGCCGCCTATATGATGGGCAATGCCGGTTCGGTCATCATCGTGCCAGGCTATGGCATGGCGGTGGCCCAAGCCCAGCATGCGCTGCGCGAGCTCGCCGACCATCTGAAGAGCAAGGGTGTAAGCGTCAAATATGCCATCCATCCGGTTGCCGGGCGCATGCCGGGCCACATGAACGTGCTGCTCGCCGAGGCCAATGTCCCCTATGACGAGGTCTTCGAGCTCGACGACATCAATTCGGAATTCGCCAACACCGATATCGCCTTCGTCATCGGCGCCAATGACGTGACCAATCCGGCAGCCAAGGAGGACCCGCAATCGCCGATCTACGGCATGCCGGTGCTCGAGGTCTGGAAGGCGAAGACCGTGATGTTCGTCAAGCGCTCGCTGGCATCGGGCTATGCCGGCATCGACAACAGCCTGTTCTACCGCGACAACACGATGATGCTTCTCGGCGATGCCAAGAAGATGGTGGAGAGCATCATCAAGGCGCTGTAGCCAGCGCCTCTTTTCCCGTCTCCCCGCGGGGCGGGAAGACGGCATCCGAAGAGATGATGACGGATGTTACCGCGGCGGTGCCGCCGGGCGTGCTGCCGCTGGCTTCTGGGGCACGCCGCTCTCGCGCTGGGCGCGCTTGCGTGCCAGCTTGCGGGCCCGGCGAATCGCTTCCGCTTTCTCGCGGGCGCGCTTCTCGGATGGCTTTTCATAATGACCGCGGAGCTTCATCTCGCGGAAGATGCCCTCGCGCTGCATCTTTTTCTTGAGGGCCTTGAGCGCCTGATCGACGTTGTTGTCGCGAACGATAACCTGCACGAGCCTATGACCTCGCGTGTTGACCTATGATGTTCGATGTTCCGGGCGTGGTCTGCTGCCTTGTTCGAGGTGCACAAACCACGAGAGCGGCCGAAGCCGCCCCCGAATCCTAACGCGCTGATACCAGAAACGACCCTTCCTGTCGAGGGGGACCTGTCAATTGCTGGGCATAAGCCGAGTGAAATGCCCCATTTTTCTTCCCCGCCTTGTCTCGGATTTCCCGTAAAGATGGAGTGCCAGCCGGGGTTCGGCTACCAGCGCCGGCCAGCGCTCGATTTCCTCCCCGATCAGATTCTCCAGGACGGCATCGCTGTGGCGGACGGGATCGCCGAGCGGCCAGCCGGCAATCGCCCGAATATGCTGCTCGAACTGCGAGACTGTGCAGGCATCGATCGTCCAATGGCCGGAATTGTGGACCCGGGGGGCGATTTCGTTGACCAGCAGCAGGTCGCGCTCCTGATCGTCGACCAGGAACATTTCCGTCGCCATCACCCCGACATAATCGAGCTCCGCCATCAGCCGCATCGCCATGGTCTTGGCCGCGTCTGCCGTCGCGGGTTTGATCGGTGCCGGGACCACCGAGCTCCGCAAAATGCCGTCCCGGTGACGGTTCTGCGGGATGTCATAGGCGGCGAAAGAGCCGTCGCGACCTCGCGCCGCAATGACCGAGATCTCCGCCGCGAAGGGAACGAAGGCTTCGACGATCGCCGCAACGCCGCCAATGCTCCGGAACGCCTGTCCGGGATCGTCGCCCGGCCGGATCACCGCCTGGCCCTTGCCGTCATAACCCATCCGGCGCGACTTCAGGACCGCCGGTCGGCCGATCCGTGCCAGCGCCAGGTTGAGCTCCTCGGCGGATGCCACCGGCAGGAAGGCGGGCACACCAATGCCGCGGTCGCGCACGAGGCTCTTCTCCAGCAAGCGATCCTGGGTGACCTCGAGGACATTGGCACCGGGGGCAAGCGGTACCAGCGCTGCCACCGCCTGTGCCGCATCGACCGGAACATTCTCGAACTCATAGGTCGCGACCGCAACCGAGCGGGCAAAGGCGGCAAGCGCGACACCGTCCTCATAGGCCGCCTCGGTCCCTTGATGCGCGACCTCAAATGCCGGGTTGTCGCCCTTGGGCGCGTATATGTGGCACCGAAGGCCGAGGCGCGCCGCTGCCAGCGCCAGCATGCGGCCGAGCTGCCCGCCACCGAGAATGCCGATGACGGCGCCGGGCTTGAGCGGCATTTCAGGATTCATCGTCCGGCCTGAGCCCCACCGCGCCCGTCTGCTGCGCCGACCATTGCGCCAGGCGCTGGGCGATGGCGGCATCGCCGAGCGCCAGGATGCGCGCCGCCAGCAGCGCCGCATTGATGGCCCCGGCCTTGCCGACGGCAAGCGTCCCGACGGGCACCCCGGCCGGCATCTGGACGATCGAGAGCAGGCTGTCCTCGCCGCCGAAGGCCTGGGTCTCCATCGGCACCCCGAGAACTGGCAGCGTGGTGAGCGCGGCCGTCATGCCAGGGAGATGCGCTGCTCCGCCGGCGCCGGCGATGATCACCCGAAAACCCTGCGCTGCCGCATTCTTGGCGAAATCGTAGAGCCGCTCCGGCGTGCGATGCGCCGAGATGATGCGCGCCTCGTGCGGGATCGCGAGCTCGGTCAGGAGGCGGGCAGCGTGGCGCATGGTCTGCCAGTCCGACTGGCTGCCCATGATGATGACGATCGGCGCGGCTTGCTCGGTGGTCAAGATGAACTCCCTTCGCAAGCCTATGGATTATAGGTTGTGGTGGATGCGATGCAATCAGTCGATCCGATTAACGCGCTGAAATCACGCGATGATATCGGGGAGCAACTGGTTCTCGAGCAGCGTGATCTGGTCTTTCAAGGTTAATTTCTGCTTCTTCAAGCGCCTGAGCTGCAGCTGATCGGCAATGCCGGAGCGCTCGAGCGACTCGATTGCGGCGTCGAGATCGCGATGGTGCTGCTTCAATCCAGCGATTTTTGCGCGCAGCTCATCCGGGGTAAGTTCCAGCGGCACATTCATGGCGCTTTCGCTCGCTATGTTCCGCCATTGTCGTGACGGACGACAGCCGAATCAAGAACCTTCTGGCGATTTTGCCGCAAGGTTGCACGCTAAGGTCGGGTTCGTCACGGCATGTTCGACATTTCGTTGCGGATGTGTCACAGTTGAACCGTGGGTCATCCATCGTGGAGGAAACCTGATGTCACTTCAATCGCATCTGAGCGAACTCGCAGCCAAGCACAAGGCTTTGGAGAGCGAACTTCAGGATGCGCTTTCGCACCCAAGCTCGTCCGACCAGGAGATCGCGGAACTGAAGCGAAAGAAGCTGAAGCTTAAAGATGAAATGAATCGCTTGGAGTCGCAGCTGTCGCGACACTGACCGAAAGGCGACTGGTGCATTTGCTGCACCATGGTCCCTGCTGAAGCGCCGCTGGTCCCATCCGGCGGCGTGTGCATTTTCTAAGGCGCGTTAACCAATTCCACGACGTCCCCCGCTCTCACACGCCCTTCGCCATCTCGCGCAAACGGAACTTCTGGATCTTGCCTGTCGAGGTCTTCGGCAGCTCGGCGAACACCACATGCCGTGGCACCTTGAACCGCGCCAGCCGCTCGCGGCACCATTCGATGAGCTCCTCGGCGCTCGCCGTGGCGCCCGCCTTGAGCTCGATGAAGGCACAAGGACTCTCGCCCCATTTCTCGTCGGGCTTGGCCACCACCGCCGCCGCGGCGACCGCCGGGTGCTTGTAGAGCGCATCCTCGACCTCGATCGATGAGATGTTCTCGCCGCCCGAGATGATGATGTCCTTCGAGCGATCCTTGAGCTGGATATAGCCATCGGCATGCAGCACCCCGAGATCGCCGGAATGGAACCAGCCGCCCCGGAACGCCGCCTCGGTCGCGGTCCTGTTCTTGAGATAGCCTTTCATCACCACATTGCCGCGGAACATCACCTCGCCCATCGTCGCGCCGTCCGCTGGCACCCGCTGTAGGGTCTCGGGCTCGAGCACCGCCAGATCCTCGAGAGCACAATAGCGCACGCCCTGCCGCGCCTTGAGCGCTGCCCGCGCGGGCGAGGCGAGGTTCGACCAGTCCTCCTTCCAGTCATTGACCACGGCCGGTCCGTAGGTCTCGGTCAGCCCGTAGAGATGGGTGACGTTGAAGCCGGCCTCCGCC
>JBKOZY010000420.1:0-2790 GCA_046726135.1 Pseudomonadota bacterium
CTGTAGAGCAGCACCAGCACATTGACCGTGATGAGAGCACCATTGACGAGCTGGAAGCGGATGATCCGCAGCGGCGCATCATCATGGAGAGGGATGAACATCGCCGCCCCTCAGCTCTCCTCGCGCGACTTGCCCGGCACCCACAGCACGTCGCCGGCGCCTTGCGCATTGACGAAGCGTGAGGCGACGAACAGGAAATCCGACAGCCGGTTGGCATAGCGCAGCGCATCGTCCGAGACGTCCTCGCCCGGCATATCCTTGAGCGCCACCATCGCCCGCTCGGCCCGCCGGCACACCGTGCGTGCGAGATGGAGGTGCGCTGCGGCCGCATGACCGCCCGGCAGCACGAAGGAGCGCAACGGCGGCAACGCGGCATTGAGCGTGTCGATCTGCCGTTCCAGCCTTTCGACCTGCGCCGCCACGATGCGCAGCGCCTCCTGCCCCTCCTCGACGCCGCGTTGCGGCGTGCAGAGATCGGCCCCGAGATCGAACAGATCGTTCTGGATCAGCCCCAGCATCCGGTCGAGCGCGGCCAGCCCAGGCTCCGCCATGTGCAGTCGCACCATGCCGATGACCGCATTGGTCTCATCGACCGTGCCATAGGCCTCGATCCGCAGCGCCGATTTTCTGACCCGTTCGCCGGTGCCGAGCGCCGTCGTGCCTTTGTCCCCCGTCCTGGTGTAAATCCGGTTGAGCACCACCATCGCACATCATCTCCCGCCGGCGACAATACGCGAGGCCGGACCTCGCTTGCAAATGACGGGCGCGATCAATCGCTTCGGAGATGTCGCGCCGGCTTGACCGACAAGGCTGGCCAGGCCGTCGCCACCCCGGCAACGATCGTCAGGGCCATCGCCGCCAATGCCGTCCACAGCGCCACCGCCAGCGAAAAGTCGAAATGCATCTCGAGCACGTGGTTGACGATCGCCAATGCCGCCGCCGAGCCGATCAGCATGGCGAAGCAGGCGCAGATGAGGCCGAGCAGCGCATGCTCGCCGATCAGCGCCCAGATGAGTTGCCGCCGTGTTGCGCCGAAGGTCTTGAGGATGGCGAAATCATGCTGCCGGCCGGCAAGCGTCGCCGCCAGCGCTCCCGCCATCACCAGCACACCGGCAAAGAGCGTCACGCCGCTTGCCATGCGCACCGCCGCCACCAGCCGGCCGAGAATGCTTCCGACCGTTTCGAGCGCTTCCGCAATGCTGATCGCCGTCACTGCCGGATAGGCCTGCGATACCGCCTTGAGCACCGCCGGCTGGGTCTCGGGCGCCGCATGCACCGTCACGAGATGAGTATGCGGTGCCTGCTCCAGCGTGTTGGGCGAGAAGATCATCACGAAATTCATCTCGAGGCTTCGCCAGTTGACCTCGCGCAGGCTCGCGATCCTTGCCGTCACCTCCCGCCCCAGCACATTGACGCTGATCGTGTCGCCAAGCTTGAGCCCGAGGCCGTTCGCCACATCGGCGGTGAACGACACGAGCGGCGGCCCGCTATAGTTCCGCGGCCACCACGAACCGGCAACGATGTCGCTGCCCCGCGGCGGCTCGTCCGCATAGGTCAGGCCGCGATCGCCGCCAAGCGCCCACCGGGCATCGGGAGACGATCGCACCTTGTCGGCCGGAACGCCGTTCACCTTGGTGATTTGGCCTCGCAGCATCGGCGCATCGCCGATGCGGTCGCTGCCCGAGGTGTCGCGCAGCAGCGCCACGAACCGGTCGCGCTCGCTGTTCGGAACATCGAGGAAATAGAAGGATGGCGCGCTCGCCGGCAGGCTCGAGCGCAACTCGCTGCTGATCGAACGGTCGACCAGCGCCAGCGTCACGAAGAGCGTGAGTCCGAGGCCGAGCGACAGCACCGCCGACGGCGTGGCGCTGCCCGGCCGGTACAGCGAGCTCAGCGCATAGGCTCTCACCGCATTGGCCGGTGCGGGAAATCGCTCGGCGGCAAGCATCAACAGCCGCGCCAGCCCTGACAGCACGGCGAAGGACAGCGCCAACCCGCCGATGAACCAGGCCGTGATGGTGAGGTCCGGCAGCGTCATCAGCGCAATGACGGCAAGCGCCAGCGCTGCCACCGCCTGGACCGCGATGATCCTGAGGCGATGCCGGCCCGCCACCAGCCCGGCGGCACTGCGTAGGAGCGTGATCGCCCGCACATCCATGGCGAGCGCCAGCGGCCCGACCGCAAAGCCGACCGCCGCGATGAGGCCGTAGACGGCTGCGAGCGCGAGTGCCCCCCATTCGACGCCGGTGGCGATCGGGAGCGGCAGCGCCCCGCCAAACAGCCGGCTGACGACAGCCGGCGCGATTGCACCCGGAATGAGTCCGATGACGACCGCCAGGAGCGCCACCGCCAGCACCTCGATGAAATAGACCTGGAAAACCAACCCTGCCGATGCCCCGAGGCATTTCAACATCGCGATATTGCCCATCCGGCGGTTGAGAAAGGCCCTGACCGTGTTGGCCACCCCGACCCCGCCGGTGATCAGCGCCGCCAGGCCCGCGAGCGACAGGAAGAAGCTGACGCGATCGACGAAACGACCGACCTGCGGCGCCGCATTGTCGCGCCCGCGAATGCGCCAGCCGGCTTCGGGAAACTGCCGCTTCGCCTCCTGCATCACCTGCTTGACATCGCCGCCGCCGGTGCTGTCGAGCTTGAGCCGGTGCCGCCAGGTGACGAGGCTGCCCGGCTGCACCAGCCCGGTCGCTGCGAGCCCCTCGCGCGAGATCATCAGCCGCGGACCGAGCGCGAAGCCATCGGCCACCCGGTCAGGCTCACTGACGAGCGCCGCCC
>JBKOZY010000421.1:0-3867 GCA_046726135.1 Pseudomonadota bacterium
GTGCTGGTCTGATAACCTTCGGCCTCCAAAGCCATGCTGACCGAGGTTAAGATGTTGCGGTCGTCGTCCACGAGAGCGATCGTTGGCATCTTGTCTCCTCGCTGCTGATCTTAGCCGGCTCTAAGAGTCGAACACGTGCAAAATGTGGCGGTTCCACAACTCTGCAGCCCCGTTGCGACCAAGCCTGGACCACCCGTCCCATGTTGGGCGGGATTGTGGTGAAGAGCTGCGCCCAGTTCAAGGCCATAGCGCAGGAGGTCTCCATGTCTGAGGCGAATGGTCAACTCGACCCCGCTGCGGCGCCACGCGGGCTCATCCGTCAGGCGAAGATTGCTCATTTTGGAACTCTCATGGCCGATACGGGCCACCCCTATGTCTCACTCGTTAATGTTGCAACGGACCCCGCTGGAACACCCATACTACTCCTTTCTTCGCTCGCCTGGCACACGAAAAATATCGAGCGCGACGGGCGCGCCTCGGCCCTCTTCGTCGCAGCGCCGGCGGCAGGTCAGGTCGATGCGCTCCAGGGGCTACGGGTGACGGTCCTCGGACATATGGCGCCGGCGGTGGGAAACGATCGCCGCCGGTACTTGGCGCAGCACCCACAAGCGGCGGATTACTGCGATTTTTCCGACTTTGCTTTGTGGCGCCTGGAACCCCGGCTGGTCCATGCGGTTGCCGGGTTCGGGCGGATCGCGACATTCACCGCAGCGCAGGTCTTCGAGGCGCCCGGAGTGAATACCATCGCCGCCATCGAGGAGGAGGCGCTCGCCCATATGAACCGCGACCATCGCGATGCCGTTCAACTTTACGCCGGCACGACCACCGGCGATTGGACGATGGCGGCGCTCGATCGAGACGGCTTCACCTTGGTCGAGGGCAATCGAAGCGCGCGGATCGCCTTCGATCGTCCTGTCGAAAATGCGACTGAGCTTCGCGCGACGCTCGCGGAAATGGCCCATCGCGCACGGCATGCAAGTGTTTGTTGATCCACATGGTGGAATTCAATAGGGTTTCGCCCCGGTGATTCCCGCCCCCAACGCCCCGAGGGTAGAGAGCTTGTCGAGAACGGGTCCCTTCAATCTCGCACAACCGATCGAATCAGCCGGCATTCGCGATGCCAAGGCGGTCTTCTACAATCAGGGTGTGGCAGCGCTCTACGAGGCGGCGGTGCGGCGCGGCGAGGGCATGGTTGCTGCAGCGGGGCCTCTGCAGGTGACGACCAGTCCGCATACCGGGCGATCGCCCAGGGACAAGTTCGTGGTGCGCGATCCCACCACCGAGCCAACGATCTGGTGGGACAACAACAATGCCATGTCGCGGCAGGCATTCGCGGCGCTCGATGCCGACATGACGGTGTTCGCAGGCAGCCGCGAGCTGTTCGTGCAGGACCTCTTTGGCGGGGCCGATCCCGCCTACAGGCTGAATGTCCGGGTGATCACCGAACTCGCCTGGCATGGGCTGTTCATCCGCCATCTGCTGCGCCGACCGGAGCTTGCCGAGCTCACGCGCTTCGCACCGGATCTCACCATCCTCAACCTGCCGAGCTTCACGGCGGATCCGCTGCGGCATGGGTCGCATGGCGGCACGATCATCGCCTGCGACTTTGTGAATGGACGGGTGCTGATCGCCGGCACCCGCTATGCCGGCGAGACCAAGAAGGCGGTGTTCACCACGCTCAACTATCTGCTTCCGGAGCGCGGCGTGCTGCCGATGCACTGCTCGGCCAATGCCGGCAAGGACCAATCCTCGGCGCTGTTCTTCGGTCTGTCCGGCACCGGCAAGACGACGTTGTCGTCAGATCCCTCCCGCATATTGATCGGCGACGACGAGCATGGCTGGTCGGAGCGCGGCTTGTTCAATTTCGAAGGCGGCTGCTATGCCAAGACCATCCGCCTGTCGGAAGAGGCGGAGCCGCAGATCTATGGCACGACGCGACGCTTCGGCTCGGTTCTCGAGAATGTCGCGATTGATCCGCTGACGCGGGTGCCTGATTTCGACGATGCGACACTGACCGAGAATGGCCGCGTCGCCTATCCGATCGAGTTCATCGCCAATGCATCGAGGAGCGGGCTCGCGCCGCACCCCAAGACGATCATCATGCTGACTGCCGATGCCTTTGGCGTGCTGCCGCCGATCGCCCGGTTGACCCCGGCGCAGGCGATGTATCATTTCCTCTCCGGCTACACGGCGAAGGTCGCGGGGACCGAGAAGGGCGTGCAGGGCACGCAGGCCACCTTCTCGACCTGCTTCGGTGCGCCGTTCATGCCGCGGCACCCCAGTGTCTATGGCAAGCTGCTGCGTGACAAGATCGCCCGGCATCAGGCATCGTGCTTCCTGGTCAATACCGGCTGGAGCGGTGGCGGTTATGGGGTGGGCAGCCGCATGCCGATCGCGATGACGCGGGCGCTGGTGACGGCGGCGCTGGAGGGGCGGCTCGACGGCGCGCCGATGCGCCGCGATCCGCATTTCGGCTTCGAGGTGCCGACGGCAGTTGCCGATTGCGATCCTCGCATGCTCGATCCGCGCGCCACCTGGGCCGACAAGGCCGCCTATGACGAGCGGGCGAGCGAGCTCGTGGCCATGTTCGCCAAGAACTTCGCGAAGTTCGAGGACCACGTCGATGCCGAGGTCCGCGCGGCGGCGCCTCACGCCAAGGCAGCGGCGGAGTAGGCGCGAACCGAATAGAAGAGCGAGCCGGCTCCACATCCCCTTTAGCGCAGCGTGTCTCTCAATGGCGCTGGCGGTAGGACAATGCCTCGGCGATGTTGAGCCGGCTGATGCGATCGCGGCCGTCGAGATCGGCGAGGGTGCGGGCGACTCGGAGAACCCGATGGAAGCCGCGGGCCGAAAGCTCCATCGACTCGGCAGCCTCCTTGAGAAGCTGCATGCCGGCGTCGTCCGGCGTGGCCATGGTCTCGAGCAGCGCGCCGTCGGCCTGGGCATTGGTCCATAGGCCATCGGCCTTGAGGCTGACGAAGCGCTGGCGCGCCCGCGCCCTGGCAACGCGGGTGGCGACGGCGGCGCTCCCCTCCTTCGCCGCGGGGCGGATGAGGTCGACGGCGCGCACCGCCGGCAGCGCGATCTGGATGTCGATGCGGTCGAGCAGCGGTCCCGAGATCCGCGCCTGATAGTCCTCGGCACATTGCGGACCGCGGCGACAGGATCCGTCGCTCGGCATGCCGCAGCGACAGGGATTCATGGCGGCGACCAGCTGGAAGCGGGCCGGATAGGTGACGTGATGATTGGCGCGGGCAATGGCGATCTCGCCGTTCTCGAGCGGCTGGCGGAGCGCCTCGAGAACGCGCGGCTGGAACTCCGGCAGCTCGTCGAGAAACAGCTCCATTGTGAGCGAGCGCCATCTCGCCGGGCTTGGCGCGAAGGCCGCCGCCGGTCAGCGCCGCCTGGCTCGCCGAGTGATGCGGATCGCGGAACGGGCGGCGGCGCGACAGGCGCCCGCCCGTCAGCTCGCCGGCAACCGAGGCGATGAGGCTGACGTCCAGCATCTCGCGAGGCTCCATCGGCGGCAGGATCGACGGCAGCCGACGCGCCAGCATCGACTTGCCGGCTCCCGGCGGCCCGACCATCAGACCATAATTGACGTGGAGACCAATCAAGGATAGTTCTTCGAGAAGGGGTCAACCTTCCTCGGGGAAATCATGGCAGTCACAGCAGCGGCGGCTACGGCTCGACCGAAGGCATACAGCTATCTCAGGTTTTCGACGCCCGAGCAGGAGAAGGGCGACTCATACCGGCGTCAGACGGAGGATGCCAAGGCATACGCTATCAAGAACGGCCTCGACCTCGATACCGAGCTGACGTTCGAGGACAAGGGGGTCTCCGCGTTCAGGGGGCGCAACGCCGCCG
>JBKOZY010000422.1:0-1581 GCA_046726135.1 Pseudomonadota bacterium
GGACGGGGCAAGCGTCATGCTGCAGCTGCCGAACAAGGCGGGCTGGACCTTCACGGTGCGCGGCGGGACGCTGAGGCTCGAGGACAGCGTCTATCTGCCGGGCCGGGTGCAGCCGCGCCGGTCGCAGCAGATCGTGGTCAGGGGAGTGGTCGGGCGACCCGGACGCATCAATTGGGCGTTCAAGCGGATCGCCAGGAAGAAGCCTGCCGGCGATGGCCGGGCAGCCGGTGGCGGTCAGGGGGCGCTGTTGCTCTAGCGTCGGCGGCGGGCGTTCTCGGCGATCAGGCTGAGCGAGACGGCGCCGCAGATGATGAGGGCGCCGACCACGGCGTTGCCGTCCGGCATCTCGCCGGCCAGCGTCCAGGCCCAGAAGGGGTTGAGCACGATGTCGAGCATGGCGATGATCGACACCGTCACGGCGCGTACCGAGCGGGCACCGCGGGCCAGCAGCAGGATGGGAATGCCGAGCTGCACCGGTCCCATGATGGCGAGAATGGCGATTTCGCGCGAGGTGACTGCGAAGCCATCGCCAAAGGCCGCTGCCGCCAGGAAGACGACAATGCCGCCGACTGCCATGGCCGGCATGAGCTCGACATGGCGGAAGCGGCGCAGCGACAGGGTCTGGCCGGCGAAGGACAGGGCGACGAGCAACGACACGAGATTGCCGGTGACATGGCCGCCGACCAAGCCGCCATGGACGATGACGCCGACGCCGAAGAGGGCGGCAAGCGCTGCCGCCCAGGTGAGGAGCGAGGGCTTCTCGCCGGTGATGTAGGGGCTGAGGAGGGCGGTGAAGAGCGGCGAGGTGGCGCCGACCGCCGAGACATTGGCGGTCGAGGTCAAGGTCAGGGCGGTGACATAGAGGGTCGAGCCGACCGAGAAGAAGCCGGCGCAGGCGATCATGGCCGGGATCGGCACGGCGCGGAAGCGTTGCCAGGTTTCGCGCAGGCCATAGGCGAGAATGAGATAGAGGACGAGAATGGCGGCCATGGCCAGGCCGCGCCAGCAATTGATCTGCCAGCCGGTAAGCCCCGGCACATGGCGGACGAAAGCACCCGACAGGGAGAAACCGGCGACCGCCAGGACAACGAGGACGGCGCCGCGCGCGAGATTGACTTCGCTCAGCTCGAGGCGACCGTCAACGCGCTGGTTATCCGTCATGGCTTCGGCGGTGAGTTCAGGCTCTCAGTCTCGCATTCTCCGGATCGAAGGGGGACTCGGGGATGACCGTGGCGGGGTAGGATTCGCCCAAGATCCGCACCGTCATCTCGCTGCCGATCTCGCCAAGATCAGGACGGACCATGGCGAGGGCGAGCGACTTGCCGAGGCGCCAACCATAGCCGCCGGAGGTGCAGCGCCCGACGAGCGCGCCGCGCTTGTCGTGGATCGGCTCGGAGCCACGGGCATCGACATCGGTGGTGCCATGGACCTCGAGCGTGACGAAGCGGTTGGCAAAGCCGCGCTCGCGCCACCGCACCAGGGCATCGCGCCCGATGAACTCGCCCTTGTTCGGATGAACGAAGCGGTCGAGACCGGATTCGAGGGCGGCATATTCGATCGACAGCTCACGCGGTATCAGGC
>JBKOZY010000423.1:0-9854 GCA_046726135.1 Pseudomonadota bacterium
TCGCTGAGCTTCTCGATCTCGGCAACATCCTCGAGCGATTCCGCGGGGCTGTAGAGCTCTGTATAGCCGGCTGGAAAGGCGCCGCGGAAGTGCTCCTCCAGCTCATGCGCCTTGAGCGTGCCGGACTTGGCCGCCGCTGCTGCGGCGAGCGTGTCGTCCCAGGTGCGGATGACATCGCGGATCGCGTCCTCGAGCTTCTCCGGATCGGGCGACGGCGTCGTGTCGGCGTCGCGGGCGATGATGAAATGCACCCTGACCAGCGTTCCCTCGCCGAATGCCGGCTCGAAGCTGGTCACCCTGCCGCCATAGGCCTCGGCGATCAGATCGCCGACCTTGATCCGGTTGTCGGTGTTGAAGCGATCGCGCGGCAGGAACACGAAGGCCGAGATGAAGCGGTCGAATTTGTCGCGGCGGACGAACAGCCGGGCCCGCGGCCGCTCGGCGAGCCGCATGATGCCATGGGCCATGGCGGAGAGCGTCGGCACATCGATCTGGAACAGCTCGTCGCGCGGAAAGCTCTCGAGAACGTTGATCAGCCCCTTGCCGGAATGGCTCTGCGGATTGAGCCCGCTCGCCGCAATCACCCGCTCGATCTTGCGGCGGATCAGCGGGATGTCGCGCGGGCTCCTGGTATAGGCCGTCGAGGTGAACAGCCCGACGATGCGCAGCTCGCCAGTCAGCTCGCCTTGCGCGTCGAACTGCTTGATGCCGATATACTCCATCGGCGCCCGCCGATGGACCGTCGCCATGACGTCGGATTTGGTGATGATGAGCGGCGCCGGCTGCATCAGAAAGGCACGGATCTCCGGGGAGATCGTCACCATCGTGCCGCCGCGCTTCAGCACCTGCATCTCGGGCTTGCGCAGAATGCCTAGGCCGCTGCCCGGCACCGGCTCGAGCTCGCCGCTCTCGGCGCTGCCGGCGAATTTGTAGTCGCGGGCTCCGAGAAAGGTGAAGTGATTGTCGACCAGCCACTGCAGGAAGGCCATGCCCTCGGTCAGCTCCTCGACCGGAATCGGCGGCGGGTTGCGGTGATAGGCCTCGATCGCATCGAGCACCCGCCGCTGCATCGGCCGCCAGTCGAGAACCGCGGTGCGCACATCGGCCAGCGTCTCCTCGAGCTCATGCTTCAGCCGCTCGCGCTGCGTCTCGCTGACGACGCCCGACACCTCGATATACATGAAGCTCTCGCGCACCCCGCCCTCCGCCGTGCTGCCCGGCGCCAGCACCTCGATCAGCTTGCCGCGGGCGTCGCGACGGACCGCGATGATCGGATGGAGCACGAACAGGATCGGGTAGCCGAGCTCGTTGAGGACGTTCAGCGTCGAATCGACCAGGAACGGCATGTCGTCATTGGCGATCTCGATGGCGGTCGCCGCATCCTGGTTGCCATTGCCGGTCGCTGCCGAGAGGCGGATCTGGGTCCGACCCGGCACCCGGGCAGTGAAAAACTCGAAGGCACGCTGGGCGATTGCCTCAAGCGCCTCCGGATTATGGGCCGCGAGATCGTCCTCCGCTGCGCCCGCAAAGAGCTGTCGCGTGAACGCCGCGAGCCCCGGATCGGGTGCCTCCGCGCGTTCGTTCATGGTCACCGCTGTGCTCATCTCGCTGTCCATTCTGTTCCCCCGGCTCTTCGGCCTTCATCCAGTAAGCGCCCCAAAAGTGAGCGCCGGATGACAGGCCCGGATACCATTATAGCTCCATTCTGCAGGCAGTAGGCATTAGGCATTAGGCAGGACCCGGACCACGGAGCGCTTCCCTACTGCCTACTGCCTACTGCCTACTGCCTACTGCCTACTGCCTATTTGCCTACTGCCCTACGGGGGCCAGACCGGCAGCACGATCAAATGGTCCGGCAGCTCGTCCGGATTGTCCGCTCCCGGCGGGAAATGTGCGGCGAGGATTGCCCCGGTGGCACCGATGGCGCTGGCAAGACCCGCCACTCCCCGTCCCGCCCGGATCTCCTCGAGCAGCCTTTCGATGATGTCCCCCCACCTCTCGGCCGGCACCTTGGCGGCAACCGCGGTGTCGGCGATGATCTCGCAATAGCGCTCGGCCACAGCGACGAAGATCAGGACGCCGGTGCGTCCCGCCGTCGTATGGAGCTCCTGGGTCAGGAACTGCTCGCGGGCGCAACGGCGCGCATGCTTGCGACGCAAGGATCTGGGCGTCACTGTCAGCCTGATCGGCCACAACCCCAATATCAATGCCAGCACCGCGAAGGTGGCGACTGCGATGGCGTAGATGGTGACCGGGCTCAGCCAGAGAAATGCATAGAGCACCGGCGGCACCGCCAGCGCGATGATCGCCGCCCAGGCGAGCGGCACGAAGGCATAATCGTCACAGCGCGGCGCGATGACGACGACGATCTCTCCCGCCGTGTTGCGCTCGGCCTCGGCAATCGCCTGGGCGATCCGGCTCCGCGCATCGTCCGTTGCCAGGTCGTTCGCCTTCATCGCTCTACCAGCTTCCCGAGGCGCCGCCGCCACCTGAGCTGCCGCCGCCTCCGCCATAGCCGCCACCGCCGCCGAAGCCGCCGCCGCCCGACCAGCCGCCGCCGCCCGGCCAGCCGCCAACCCAGCCGCCGCCATAGCCGCGCCTCAGTCGGCGCCCGGGAACGAGCGCGGTGCGGCCGCGCATGATCTGGATGAAGATCAGGAGGATGATGAACCAGAAGAAAATGGTGAACCAGAACTCGAAGGGATCGCTCTGCGGCGCGAGCTGGGTCTCGAGCTTGCGTCCCTCGCCGGCCAGCACCTTCTGGATATCGGCAATGCCGGCCCGGATGCCGCCCGCGAAATCGCCGTTCTTGAACCGCGGCGTGATGGCGTTCTCGATGATGATCCGCGATAGCGCATCGGTCATCACGCCCTCGACGCCATAACCGGTCTCGATCGACACCTTGCGCTCCTTGGGCGCGACCAGCAGCAGCACGCCATCATCGCGTTTGGCATCGCCGAGCTTCCAATGACGGAACAGGCGATTGCCGTAATCGCGAATGTCGTAGCCCTCGAGCGACGACACGATCGCCACCACCAGCTGATAGCCGGAGCTCTGCTGATAGGCCCTGAGCGACCGGTCGAACTCTTCCCGTGCCGCCGGCGACAGCAGCCCCGCCGCATCGACGAGCGGCCCTGTCAGGGGAGGAAATTTCGGTTCCTGCGCCGTGACAGAGCCTGCAAGCAGAATGAGCGCCAGGAGGGCCGCGAGAACGACCGCCAGGCCGTTGCGCATCATTGTGCCGGCGCAGGCGTCGTCGGTGCTGGTGCCGGTGCTGTCGGAGCCGGAGCGGGCGCCGGTGCGGGAGCCGGTTCCGGATTGGCCGACGGTGCCGGAGCCGGCGCTGGCGCCGGAGCAGGCGCCGGTGCCGCCGGCTTGTTGAAGTCGACCTTGGGAACCTCGATCGCCTCCTCCTTGATGGTGAAGGTCTGTGCCGGCTTGGCGTCGGGATAGAGGAACGATGCCCACCACCGGCCGGGGATGGTCCGCAGCTCCGTATTATAGACCCGCACCGCATCGATATAGTCGCGGCGCGCCACCGAGATCCGGTTCTCGGTGCCTTCGAGCTGCGACTGCAGCGCCAGGAAGTTCTGGTTGGATTTGAGATCCGGATAGTTCTCGACCACCGCCAGGAGCCGTGCCAACGACGACGACAATTGCGCCTGGTTCTCCTGGAATCGCTGGAAGGCTTCCGGATTGGTCGTCACATCGGCCGGGATCTGCATCTGCGTCGCCTTGGCGCGCGCCTCCACCACCGAGGTCAGCACATCCTTCTCCTGGGCGGCATAGCCCTTCACCGTCTCGACCAGATTGGGAATGAGATCGGCCCGCCTCTGATACTGGTTGAGGACGTCGCTCCAGCTCGCCTTCACCTTCTCCTCAAAGCTGGGGATATTGTTGATGCCGCATCCGCCGAGCAGCAGCAGCAGTGAAAGGGCCAATTGCGGTGCCAAGAGCCGCGCTGCGGCGGCGAGCGATCGAGCCATTGTCAGAGCCTTTCCAGAGCATGATGGTGATAGCTAAGGTTGCTTGGTGATGTCGTTCTCGGGATTTGGCATATAGCCCGGCCCGTCCACCAGCGGCTTGGCGGGAATTGCCGACTGGGCGGCAGTGCTGGGGAAGCTTCGGCTCAGGCTGGCGAGCACCGTCCCCTGCGGCTTGTCGAGGAGGCGCATCTCGACCCGGTAATCCTTGTCCTTCTTGACGCCCTTCAGCGGCGGGGTGCGGAACATATATTGCAGCTGGCCGCTGCGCACCGGCGTGTCGACGACGATCTCCGGCCCGCCGGCCGGGTCCTCGAAGCGGGCCTCGATGACCGAGCCTTCCGGCAGCTTTCGCTCAGGCTTGGCGACGAAACCGTAATACATCTCGCCGATCCGGTAATTGACCACGAACCCTCCGCCGGCAAAGCTGAGATACGGACCCTTTTGCTCATCGCAGCCGCTGAGCAGGACGAGAGCCAGAAGGGCTGGAAACAATCGCAACATGACCATTCACCTGTCGTGGTCCGACCGAAGCGGCGCGCCGAGCAGCCCCTCCGGTTTCAGGAGGAAGATCAACACCACTGCCGCAAAAACTGCAACGTCGCGATAGCCGATCGAGAAAAAAGTCGACCAGGCAGTCTCGAATCCCGCCAGCACGAAGCCGCCGAGAATGGCCCCGCCTATCGTCCCCGATCCGCCGATCACCGTGGCGAACAGTGCTTTGAGGCCGAGCACCAGCCCCATGTAGAAGCTGACCCCGCCATAATAGACGGCGACGATGAACCCGGCGACCCCGGCAAACGCCGAGGAGGTCGCTACCGTCAGCGCAATGGTCCGCGCCGTGTCGACGCCGCACAGCTCGGCCAGGCGCCGGTCCTCCGATACTGCCCGCCAGGTCCGTCCCGCCGCGGTGCGCTCGAGCCCGATCAGGAGGCCGGCCGACAGCACCAGCGCCAGTGCCAGCACCACGATCTGCATTACCGTGATCTGAACCGTGAACCCGCCGATATCCGCCGTCGCCGCCCTGTCCTGGAACACCGGCGGCAGCCACTGCTCGCGCCCGCCGGACTGGATCCGCAAGGTCTCCGACACGATGATCCCGACCCCGACCGAGGCGATCATCAGCGCCTGGCTGCGCGCTCCGATCAGCGAGGCAAAGGCGAGCCGGTGGGCTACGATCCCGAGCACCGCCGTCCCGAACACCGCCACCAGGAAGGCGAGCACCAGCGCGCTCGCGTCGAACACGCCGAACCCGGCTGCGACCAGCACCGCCACGATGGCGTAGAACGCACCGAACGTCATGAAATCGCCGAACGACAGGATGACTCGGTTGGTGATCGCATGAACCAGCGCATAGGCGACCGCCAGCAGGCTGTAGAACGAGCCGACGATCAGCCCGTTGAGGACCTGCTGGGCGAGATACCCGCCGGAGAACTGCATCCGGTCTGCGCCTCCCTCAACACCGGGCCCGGGCCCTCACATCTGCCGCGTCAGCATCAGCTTCTTGATCTCGGCAATGGCCTTTGCCGGATTGAGCCCCTTGGGACACGCCTTGGTGCAATTGAGGATGGTGTGGCAGCGATAGAGTCGGAACGGGTCCTCGAGCCCGTCGAGCCGCTCGCCCGCCGATTCATCGCGCGAATCGATCAGCCAGCGATAGGCCTGAATCAACGCCGCCGGCCCGAGATAGCGCTCGCCGTTCCACCAATAGGACGGGCATGAGGTCGAACAGCAGGCGCACAGGATGCATTCATAATAGCCGTCGAGCTTCGCCCGATCCTCGCGCGACTGCAGCCGCTCCGTCGGCGGCGGCGGGGTCAGCGGCTTGAGCCACGGCTCGATCGCCTGCAGCTGCGCGAAGAAGATGCTGAGATCGGGCACCAGGTCCTTGATCACCGGCATATGCGGCAGCGGGTAGATCCTGACCGTACCCTTGATATCCTCGATCGCCCGCGTGCAGGCCAGCGTGTTGGTGCCGTCGATATTCATCGCGCAGGAACCGCAAATGCCCTCGCGGCACGAGCGCCGGAAGGTCAGCGTCGAGTCGACCTCGTTCTTGATCTTGATCAGCGCGTCGAGCACCATCGGCCCGCAATCGTCAAGATCGATGAAATAGCTCTCGAGCCGCGGATTGGCGCTTTCATCCGGGTCGAAGCGATAGATCCGAAATTCCCGCAGCCGCCCGCCTGTCGGCTTCGGCCAGCTCTTGCCGGCAACCACCCGCGAGCTCTTCGGCAGTGTCAGCTGAACCATGCGATCGCACCCAAGAGCATGATGTGTTTAGCTCAATAGACCCGCGCCTTGGGCGCGATATATTCGATGTCGTTGGTGAGCGTGTAGGCATGCACCGGCCGGTAGGCCAGCCGGACCTCGCGCCGGTGGGTGTCGGCGAAGGACAGCGTGTGCTTCATCCAGTCGACATCGTCGCGTAATGGGTAGTCCTCGCGCGCATGGGCACCGCGGCTTTCGGTCCGCTGAAGGGCGCCGCGGATCGTCACCGCCGCCTGGGCGATCAGATTGTCCCATTCGAGCGTCTCGACGAGATCGGAGTTCCAGATCATCGACCGGTCGCTGACCCGGATGTCCTCCACCCCGGCCCAGATCTCGCTGATCTTGCGGTCGCCTTCCTTCAGCACCTCGCCGGTGCGGAACACCGCGCAATAGTCCTGCATGGTCTTCTGCATCGCGAGCCTGAGCTCCGCCGTCGGCGTCGAGCCGCGTGCATGGCGGAAGCGGTCGAGACGCTCAACCGCCGCCTCGCCGGAATTGCGCGGCAGATCCGGATGACGCGCCCCGCGCTCGATCGTCTCGGCGCATTTGATGGCGCAGGCCCGTCCGAACACGATGAGATCGGTCAGCGAGTTGGAGCCCAGCCGGTTGGCGCCATGGACCGAGGCGCAGGCCGTTTCGCCGCAGGCCAGCAGGCCCTGCACGATGGCATCGGCATCGCCGCGACGCGGATTGACCGCCTCGCCCATATAGTTGGTGGGGATGCCGCCCATATTGTAATGCACCGTCGGCAGCACCGGGATCGGCTGGCGGGTGACATCGACGCCGGCGAAGATCCGCGACGATTCCGAGATGCCGGGCAGCCGCTCCGCCAGGAGATCGGCGCCGAGATGATCGAGATGCAGATAGAGATGGTCCTTGCGCGGCCCGACGCCACGGCCTTCGCGCAGCTCGATCGTCATCGCCCGTGACACCACATCGCGCGAGGCCAGGTCCTTTGCCGTCGGTGCATAGCGCTCCATGAAGCGTTCGCCTTCCGCATTCACGAGATAGCCGCCCTCGCCGCGCGCCCCCTCGGTGATCAGGCAGCCGACGCCATAGATCCCGGTCGGATGGAACTGCACGAACTCCATGTCGGAGAGCGGCAGCCCGGCCCTGAGCACCATGGCATTGCCATCGCCCGTGCAGGTATGGCCCGAGGTGCAGGAGAAATAGGTCCGGCCATAGCCCCCGGTCGCCAGGATCGTCTTATGGGCGCGGAAGCGATGCAGCGTCCCGTTCTCGATATTGAGGGCAATGACTCCGCGGCACGCGCCGTCGGCGTCCATGATCAGGTCGAGGGCGAAATATTCGACATAGAACTCGGCCTTGTGCTTGACCGACTGGCCATAGAGCGTGTGCAGCATGGCATGGCCGGTGCGGTCGGCAGCAGCGCAGGTGCGCATCGCCTGCCCCTTGCCGTAATGGGTCGTCATCCCGCCAAACGCCCGCTGATAGATCTTGCCTTCCTCGGTGCGCGAGAACGGCACCCCCCAATGCTCGAGCTCATAGACCGCACCCGGCGCCTCGCGGCAGAGATATTCGATCGAGTCCTGGTCGCCCAGCCAGTCGGTCCCCTTGACCGTGTCGTACATGTGCCAGCGCCAATTGTCCTCGCCCATATTGCCGAGCGCCGCGGCGATGCCGCCCTGCGCCGCCACCGTGTGGCTGCGCGTCGGAAACACCTTGCTGATGCAGGCGGTCTTGAGGCCGGCCACGGCGCAGCCGACCACCGCCCTGAGCCCCGCCCCGCCGCCACCGACCACCACCACATCATGGGCATGGTCCTCGATCGGATAGACCCGGTCATTGACGGCGAAGCTGCGGGCCGGTCCGAGGCTGCCGTCACCCGAATGCGATCCGTCCCTGGTTGTGTCCGCCATGTCTCAAGCTCCAAAACAAATGGCAATCACCGCCGCCACGCCCGCCACCCCCACTGCGATGCAGAACAGATTGTTGGCGAGCAGGCCGGCAAGCAGCGTCACCTTGCCATGCACATAGTCTTCGAGGATCACCTGCATGCCGAGCTGCATGTGACGCACGATGGTGATGATCGCCACAATCAGCGACACCGCGACGGCCGGATGTCGGATCGCGCTGACCACCGCCTGATGATCGCCACCCGCCGTCGCCACGATGAAGCCGATGAGGAACAGCACGAGCGGAACGGCCGCAATCGCCGTCACCCGCTCCATCCACCAATGATGCACCCCGGACTTGGCCGAGCCGAGTCCGAGCACGCGGCCAAGCGGCGTGCGAAAGCTGGTCATGTTGCAGTCCCCCGAAGCAGGACATAGAGCCATAAGGCGAGCGTCAGCACGATCGAGCCGGCCAGCACCGCCATCGCGCCCCATTCGATCGACTTGAGATCGAACCCGAGCCCCAAGTCCCAGATCAGATGGCGGATGCCGGCGAGCGTGTGCAGCATCAACGCCCAGGTGAAGCCGATCAGAATGAGGAGCCCGAGCCAGGAGCCGTACACCGCCTGGACCGTCGCGAAGGCATCCGGCCCCCGCGCTGCGGCAGCGAGCCACAGCACGAACAGCGCCATGCCGAAATAGAGCACCGCGCCGGTGATGCGGTTGGCGATCGACATGACCATGGTCAGCATCGGGCGGTAGATCTGGAGATGCGGCGAAAGCGGACGCTCGCGCACCGTAGGCTCGGTCATGAGGTCACCACAGAATGCTGGGGGCATGCGCGCCACGAATGCACCATGACCCGTTGCGGTTCTCTTAGCCGCTGCAATGCAGCAAAGCAATGCCGAGAGCCCTCGGCCGCCGCAATGGCGCCTATGCGGCCCTTCGCCTCGGCACCAGCGCCCAGTAATCGAGCTCGAGAATGACCCCCGGCGCATCGCCATCCGCCGCATCGCGCGGGAAATCGCCGCAGGCGCGATCCCGTGTGGCCCGGGTCATGATCCTGAGCGCCCCGACATCGCGGCGACCCGGCAGTGCGACCGTTTCCAGGATTTCCGACCAGGCAAACACCGTGCCCCCGGCAAACAGCGGCGCCGCATGACGTCCGCCATTGATCGCCGCGATGTGAAAGGCATTGGCGAGGCCGTTGAAGCTCAGCGCCCGCGCCAGGCTCATCACATGTCCGCCATAGACGAGCCGCCGCCCGAACCGCCCCTTGGCCTCGCTCAGAGCGTTGAAATGCACCCGCGCGGTGTTCTGATAGAGCCGCGTCGCCAGCATGTGCTCGGCTTCCTCGACCGTCATCCCATCGACATGATCGATCCGATCGCCGGCCTGGTAGTCCTCGAACCGCATCGCGCTGCCGGACAATGCGTCGTCCCACTGAGTGAGATCGATTTCCGGACAGGCTGGGCCAAGGGCCGCCGGCTCCACCTGCGCCGGCAGCTGCGGAATATGCGCCGCATCGATGACCGCCGCCGCATCGCGCTTGCGCACCATCACCCAGCGGATGAAGGTCAGCACCGGCGCACCGTCGCTGGTTACGCCCGTCGAGCGCACATGGACGACACCGGTCTGGCGGTTGGAGTTTTCCTTGAGCCCGATCACCTCGCTCGTGCTCGTCAGCGTGTCGCCGGCCGTCACCGGTCGCAGGAACCGGCAGTCGGCATAGCCGAGATTGGCG
>JBKOZY010000424.1:0-7965 GCA_046726135.1 Pseudomonadota bacterium
GCCAATGACCGGATCGCCCAGGCCGAGGCCCAGGCGATCAAGGACGTTCGCGCCGCCGCCACCGACCTCGCCGTCGCTGCCGCCGAGCGCATTATCGCTGCCGAGGCCAAGGGCGAGGAAGCCGCCAAGCTGATCGAGGACTCGATCGCCGGCTTGAAGAAGAGGCTCAATTGAACCCGACCGGCCGCTCGGTCGTTGAACCTGCCAAATGAGCGACGTCAGATGCATTTGCGCCATCGGTCGGCGCGGCCAGCTCGGACTCAATGGCCGCCTGCCATGGGAAGGCTCGACCGGGCGGCCCTATGTCGAGGATGTCGAGCGATTTTTCGAGCTGACCCGCGGCCATGTCCTGATCGCCGGCCCGGCCACCGCCAATTCGGTCCCGGACTGGGCACGCGCCGAGCGCACCGTGGTGGCGATTCGCTCGAGCGAGCCGCCGGAAGCGGTGCTCGCCCGCTTTCCCGAGCGGGTGGTGTTCGTCGGCGGCGGCCCGGCGGTGTGGGACGCCTATGCCCCGTTCATCCGCCATTGGGACATCACCCGCCTGCCCTATGACGGCGACGCCGACCGCTGGTTCAACCCCGCCTGGGTGGTTGCCGGCCGTAGCGAACAGCGAATCGTGAGTGGTTGAGACCGAGCGCTGCCCATCCACCACTCGGTTGCGCATTTCTTCCGACCCGCCGCCTCTAATACTCCCCCTCTCCCCGCGCCAGCGGGGAGGAAGTGGTGTGAAGCACTGGGTGAGGGGCTTTGAGGAGTCACAGTCACCCACCTGTGCCAAACGGCACAGGGCCATCAATTCTTATCGTTTATGATAGTCATGGGCACGGCTTGTCATAGCTCGGGGGGAAACATGACATCACGAGGCATCGGTCCTGGGGTTCGCCCCCAGCCCGCCGACGGGACCAGACCGGGACGCAGCGCCAATTCTCCTGAGCCGCGCGCCAAAGGGAGCGCCTGGAACCGGTTCAGGACCGATGTCCAGATCAGGTTCGTCAAAAGCGCCTATGGCGGCGATCTCCGAATCCGGTCGGCTGGCGGTAAAGGCGTCGTCGACGGCACCGGATTGAACGGGCTGGCCGGCAACAAGCGCAGCGGCGGCCCGGGCGCCAAGGATGTCCTCAAGCAGCTGATCGAATGCCAGGACTGCGACTGGCAACAGCAGATTGACAAGATGACCAACGATCAGCTCCTCCAGACCTACAAGAACGTCAAGCACAACTCGGCCGTTCTGGCGGCGATCGAACAGACCCATGGCAATCCGAGCGGGCTCTACGATCTTGCAAAAAAGATTGCAGACACGCTCACCCAGGCCGTGCGGAACAAGGGGATGCGCGCCGACGACATCGTTCCCAAGCCTTTTGACCGCATTGCCGAGAAGAATGAAGAGCTCGTCGGAATTCTCGGCCGAGAGCTATTTCGGCCCCTCGCCCGCGGCAAAGTTGATGCACTGGTCGTGCTGAAGCAGCTTCTGCAACACAATTCCGGCGACGATCTGTGGATGCAGTCGCTTCCTCTGCTGGACGACAGGGAGATTCTTCAGATCCGTGACAATATTCGCAACAACAGTGCGGTCTTTTCCGCCATCGCCCAGACCCATGGCAATCCGAGTGCGCTCTATGATTTTGCGGAGGGCTTCGCCGGCGTCCTCCTGGCCGAGGCCGAGAAGCGTGGCCTGCCAAGCGAGGTTATCGAACAAAGCCACTTCGACTTGGCAGATGAGCAGAACCAAGCGCTGATCCTAACCCTTGACGCCGATTTAGCCTTCTCAGATGCAAAGGAACTGGAGCAGGACGGCGGCAATGTGACGGTAAGACTCGACAAGTTCATGGATTTCGCGAAGCGGCATTTCGCGACCTGCTCGTCTGACAAGTTCTGGTCTCTCCAATCGGCATATGGTCAATCTCAATTCTTCGGTTGCGCCATCAGCCTCGTCTATGTGCAATTGCTGCAGGAAAGGCTCGCTCGCGGTGGCGAAATCACCAGCGAGGACCTTGGGATCTTCCAACGGATGCTGCGAGACTCCGATGGCAGCATCGACTTCACGTTCAATGACAAGATCGCTTCGATACAAATCGACAAGACGAAACCAGAGACAACATTGTTCGAAAATGTTGAAAGTAGTTGCTCACCACTATTTGGGACAGCGCTCTCTCTATGATCCTGTTACGAAAGATTGGTATGAAGGAACGCTCCTGAATCTGCAGATCAACCTCGATAAGTTCCTCAAAAACACTGAGAACGCACACGATTACACCAAGCTGAGACGTGAATTGGAACACGCGTTGACGTCTGCGATCGCGCCCAGTGATTTCAACAAAAAGGCGATCGTTCAAGCATTCGGGGATAATGCCAAGGCTTGGAACTCACCACCATCCGACCAACCGCTGATCTTCCACCCCTGAGCCGCTACTCCGCCGCCTTGCGATACGCATCCGGCGGCGGGCAGGCGCAGTTGAGATTGCGGTCGCCATAGACATTGTCGACCCGCCCGACCGGCGGCCAATATTTGTCATCGCTCAGCGAGCGCATCGGGAAGAACGCCTTCTCGCGCGAATAGGGCCGCGTCCATTCGGCGATCAGCGCCCGATGGGTGTGCGGCGCATGTTTCAGCACGTTGTTCTGAGGATCGGCCTCGCCGCGCTCGACCTCGGCGATCTCCGCGCGGATCGCGATCATCGCGTCGCAGAACCGGTCGATCTCGCTCAAGTCCTCGCTCTCGGTCGGCTCGATCATCAGGGTCTCCGGCACCGGCCACGACATTGTCGGCGCATGGAAGCCGTAATCGACCAGCCGCTTGGCGACATCCTCGGTGGTGATGCCGGTCTTCTCCTTGATCTGCCGGAGATCGATGATGCACTCATGCGCCACATAGCCGCCCGGCCCGCTATAGACGATGGGGTAATGCGGCTCGAGCCGGCGCGCGATGTAATTGGCATTGAGAATGGCCACCGCCGTCGCCCGCGTCAGCCCCTCCCCGCCCATCATCGCGATATAGGCCCAGGAGATCGGCAGGATCGACGCCGATCCCCAGGGCGCCGACGACACCTGCCCGACGGTCGCCGCCCGTCCCGCCGCCGGATTGACGCCCGACACCACTGCATGGCCCGGCAGAAAGCGGGCAAGATGCGCCTTGACGCCGATCGGCCCCATGCCCGGGCCGCCGCCGCCATGCGGGATGCAGAAGGTCTTGTGCAGATTGAGATGGCAGACATCGGCGCCGAGCTCGGCCGGCTTGACCAGCCCGACCAGCGCATTGAGATTGGCGCCGTCGAGATAGACCTGCCCGCCCCTTTCATGAACGATGGCGCAGATCTCCTTCACCCCCTCCTCGAACACGCCATGGGTCGAGGGATAGGTGATCATCAGCGCCGCCAGCCGCTCGCCATGCGCCTCCGCCTTGCGCCTGAGATCGGCGATGTCGATATTGCCCGCCTCGTCGCAATTGACCACCACCACCTTGAGGCCGGCCATCACCGCCGAGGCCGGATTGGTGCCATGGGCGGATGAGGGTATGAGGCAGATGTCGCGTTTGTCCTGGCCCGTCGCAGCATGATAGGCGCGGATGGTGAGGAGCCCGGCATATTCGCCCTGGCTTCCGGCATTGGGCTGCAGCGAGATCGCATCGAAGCCGGTGATCTCGGCGAGCCACCCTTCGAGATCCTCGAACAGATGCTGGTAGCCCTGCGCCTGGTCGAGCGGCGCGAAGGGATGCATATGCGCGAAGTCTCCCCAGGTGATCGGGATCATCTCGGTGGTGGCGTTGAGCTTCATGGTGCACGAGCCGAGCGGAATCATCGAGCGGTCGAGCGCGATGTCCTTGCTCTGGAGACGCCTGAGATAGCGCAGCATCTCGGTCTCGCTGCGATGCTGCGAGAACACCGGATGGGTCATGAACGGCGTCTGCCGCTGCAGCGCCGGCGGGATCGATTCCCTGGTCTCCTGGTCGAGCGAATCGAGCGTTTGATCCTTGAGCGCATCGCGGCGGAAGCAGCAGATGAGCCGCTCGACCTCGTCGCGCCGCGTCGTTTCGTCGAGCGAGATGCCAAGCGTGTCGGCATCGACCTCCCGCAGATTGATCAGCTGCTCGCGCGCCTTCGCCGCCACCGCATGGGCGCGCCCGGGAAGCCGCACCGTGATGGTGTCGAAGAACGCCTTGGTGGTGACCTCATAGCCGGCCTTGGTCAGCGCCAGCGCCACGATCTCGGCATAGCGATGCGCCCGCCGCGCGATCTTCCGCACCCCCTCGGGCCCGTGATAGACGGCGAACATCGACGCGACCACCGCCAGCAGCACCTGCGCCGTGCAGATGTTGCTCGTCGCCTTCTCCCGCCGGATATGCTGCTCGCGCGTCTGCAGCGCCATGCGCAGCGCCGGCTGGCCATTGGCATCGACGGAAACGCCGATGATGCGCCCCGGCATCGATCGCTTATAGGCATCGCGGGTGGCGAAGAACGCCGCATGCGGCCCGCCATAGCCCATCGGCACGCCGAAGCGCTGCGCCGAGCCGACCGCGATGTCGGCACCGAATTCCCCGGGGGGGTTCAGCAACGCCAGCGCCAGGAGATCGCTCGCCACGATGGCGAGCGCCCCATGGCGGTGCAGCGCATCGACCGCCGGGGCGAGGTCGCGCACCTCGCCCGACGAGCCGGGATAGGAGAGAAGTGCTGCGAACAGCCGCTCCGGCTTCATGTCGCGCGCCGGGTCGCCGACCTCGACCTCGAAGCCGAACGCCTTGGCGCGGGTCGTGATGACGGCGATCGTCTGCGGATGGGTGTCGGCGTCGACGAAGAAGCTGTTGCGCTCGACCTTGACCAGCCGATGCGCCATCGCCATCGCCTCGGCCGCCGCCGTGGCCTCGTCGAGCAGCGATGCATTGGCGATCTCGAGTCCGGTCAGATCGATGACCATCTGCTGGAAATTGAGCAGCGCTTCGAGGCGCCCCTGGCTCACCTCCGGCTGATAGGGCGTATAGGCCGTGTACCAACCGGGATTTTCCAGCACGTTGCGCAGGATCACCTTGGGCGTGACGCAGCCATAATAGCCCATGCCGATCATCGCGGTGTAAACCTTGTTGCGCTTAGCGATGAGCCTGAGCTCCGACAGGGCGTTGCGCTCCGACAACGGCTCGGGCAGCGCCAAAGGGGTCCGCGACCGGATCTGCGCCGGGAGCACCTTATGGACGAGATCATCGAGCGATGATGCCCCCACCTCTTTCAGCATGGTCGCGATTTCATCGGGCCGCGGACCAATATGCCGCGGAATGAAATTCGCACCCGATTGCAAGTCGCTCAGGCTGAGCCGTGCCGCCATGATGTGCCCCTTACGAAGATCTATGCGCTTTCGGCGAGGAAGGCCTGGTACTCCGCCTCGCTCATCAGGCCTTTGAGTTCGGCCGGCTCGCTCATCACGAGCTTGGCGAACCAGCCGCCGCCCTGCGCCTCCTTGTTGACCAACCCCGGATTGCCTTCGAGGTCGCCATTGATCTCGGTCACCTCGCCCGACACCGGTGCGTAGACCTCGCTCGCCGCCTTCACCGATTCCACAACCGCCGCCTCGTCGCCCTGCGCGAATGCCGCGCCGACGGATGGCAGCTCGACGAAGACGATGTCGCCGAGCTGGTCCTGCGCATGCTCGGTGATGCCGAAGGTCGCGATATTGCCCTCGACCCGTACCCACTCATGGTCCTTGGTGAATTTGAGATCGCTCATGGTTCCTCCTATGGAGTTTCAGCGCCTGTAGCGATGGGGAACGAATGGCAGCCGGGTGACCACCGCCGGCACATGCTTGTCGCGGACGATGATTTCGACCACGGTCCCGGGCGCCGCCTGGCCTGCCGGCACATAGCCCATGGCAACCGGCGCATCGACCGTCGGGCCGAAGCCTCCCGACGTCACCATGCCGATTTGGGTCCCCGCCTCGTCGCGGATCTGCGCGCCGTGGCGCACCGGCATGCGCCCCTGCGGGGCGAGGCCGACCCGCCGCCGCGCCGCGCCTTCCTTGAGCTCTAGCGCGATCCGGCTCGCGCCGATGAAATCGAGCGCCTGCCGCCGCCGCGCCGGGATCGACCAGCCTAAGCCTGCCTCGATCGGGCTCGTGCTCTCGTCGATATCCTGGCCGTAAAGGCAGAGCCCTGCCTCGAGCCGCAGCGTGTCGCGGGCGCCGAGGCCGACCGGCCGCACCCGATCGTCGGTGAGGAGCTTCTCGAACAGCCCCTCGACCTCGGACGCTGCAAGCGAGATCTCGAACCCGTCCTCGCCGGTATAGCCCGACCGCGCCAGATGGACGTCGATGCAGGCCAGGCTGACCCTCATCGCCGTCATGAAACCGAGGTTCTGCGTCGCCGGCCATAGCGGCCCGATCACCTCCTGGGCGCGCGGTCCCTGAAGCGCGATGAGCGCCAGATCCTCGCGCGCCGTGACGGTGATGTCCGGCGGCAGATTTTCCCTGAGCCAGGCCTCGTCGATCGCCTTGCGCGAGGCATTGACGACCAGCATGAGTGTGCCCTCCTCGGCCGCCGGCCGGGTCACCATGAGGTCGTCGATGATGCCTCCATTGGAGGCGATGAACTGGGTGTAGCGGATGCGGCCGGGCTCGAGCCCGGCAATGTCGGCCGGCACCAGCCCCTCGAGCGCGGCAGCAAGCGTCGGGTGATCGGCGCCTTCAAGGAAGATCTGGCCCATATGGGACACGTCGAACAGCCCGGCATTGGTCCGCGTCCACACATGCTCGGCAACGATGCCGGTCTTGAATTGGACCGGCATCTCATAGCCGGCGAACGGCACCATGCGGGCGCCGAGACGACGGTGAAGCGCCGCCAGCGGCGTTTGGCGCAATGTGGCAGGATCGACAGGGTGGGCCGGCATCCGGCTAGTTCTCCCAGGCGTGACAGTCACGGGCTCGAGGACCCGGCCGGAACTGCCGGATCCTGCCCCCTCTGTCGTACAACCTGAGAGATTTTGCCCGGTTGGACTGACCGGACTTACCCCCTTCGGTGAGCGGCACGAAACGTCCGCTGCTCTCCAGAGAACTTGGCCACGCGGTCCTTTTGCCTGAGAGTTTCCGGGGCGGTTGCTCCTTCGGCGCCGCGACGTGTGAAACGCCGCGGTCTCTCCCGCGTTGGGTGCACGGGACGTAGTCTCTCGCGCCGCCGCAGTCAAGGGCGCAGCCGCGTGCTGCACAACCCTAATTTCCCCGAATCTTGACATGGCTGGTCGGCATCACGCATCTAGCGTCCCATGGAACTGCAATCGAACCTGAGAACGAGGTGATATGACGACGCCACCAAAACGGCCGATAAAGCTGGTCTTGGCCGCTCCGCGCGGCTTTTGTGCCGGCGTCGTCCGGGCGATCGACATTGTCGAGAAGGCCCTCGAGCGCTATGGCAAGCCGGTCTATGTGCGCCACGAGATCGTCCACAACCGCTATGTGGTGGAGGACCTGAAGCAGAAGGGCGCGATCTTCGTCGAGGAGCTCGACGAAGTGCCCGACGGCGAGCATCCGGTCATCTTCTCGGCCCATGGCGTTCCCAAGGCCGTGCCGCAGCAGGCTCGCGACCGCCAGCTGTTCTTCCTTGATGCCACCTGCCCGCTCGTCTCCAAGGTCCATATGGAGGCGGCCCGCCATCATGAGGATGGCTATGAGATCGTGCTGATCGGTCATTCCGGCCATCCCGAGGTGATCGGCACCATGGGCCAGCTGCCGGAAGGCGCCATCACCCTGGTCGAGACCGAGCAGCATGCCGAGACCTTCACGCCACGCGACGCCGGCAAGCTCGCCTACATCACCCAGACGACTCTTTCGGTTGACGACACCAAGGACATCATCGCCATTCTCGAACGGCGCTTTCCCGAGATCCACGGGCCGCACAAGGAAGACATCTGCTACGCCACCACCAATCGCCAGGAGGTGGTCAAGACCATCGCGCCGAAATGCGATCTCATCCTGGTGGTCGGCGCCCCCAAC
>JBKOZY010000425.1:0-4593 GCA_046726135.1 Pseudomonadota bacterium
CCTCGATGCCAAGACCGACGCCTTCCGGCGCCCTGATCTCCCCATTCGCATCACGGTCGATGTGCTGGACCGTCAGCTCATGCGCGAGTGCCTTCAGCGTTACCGGGTACTCCGCGAGACGATGGTCGCCAAGGCCGGCATAGGGCTGCAACGAGGCGCTGAGCGCGAGATGCGAGGTGTAGGTGTGGTTGACATAGGTCACGCCCTTTCTTGTGGCATGCGATGCCACTGCGAAGGCCGGGCCGATGCCGCCGATCCGGCCGCAATCGATCTGGACGAAGCGCACATGACCGAAATCGATGAGATTGCGCGCCATCATCTCGTTATGCGCCGCTTCCCCACCGGCAAGTCCGACCTTTGGCGATGCCGCCGCGAGCGCGGCATGCGCCGCCAGCGCGTGGCCGGCGAACGGCTCCTCGAGCCATAGAGCGCCTGCCGCCTCGAGCGCCGGCAGCCGGCGGGCGGCCTCTCCCACGTCCTCCCCGAAGATTTGCCCGGCGTCGACCAGCAGCGTCGCATCCGGCCCGATACCCTCGCGTGCTGCCATCAGCTGGTCGACATCGGCGGCAAGGTCCCCCTTGCCGAATGGTCCCCAGCCGAACTTCATGGCGCGATAGCCCGATGCCGCCGCCGATCGTCCCCGTTCGAGCGTCTCCTGCGGCGTATCGCCGAACAGTTGTGACGCATAGGGAGATTTGCCGAAGGACTCCTGGGAGCCGAGAAGCCGCCATACCGGTTCGCTCCGTGCCTTGCCCAGAAGGTCCCACAACGCCGCCTCGATGCCCGAGAAGGTATGGGCAGCCTGCAATAGATCCATGCATTCGAAGCGCAGGCGGGCGGCGATGCGGGCAATGTCGACCGGATCCTCCAGCCTTTCCCCGAGCACCACCTGGCCGACGCTGCGGCAGGCGCCATGCGACATCGGCGTAACCAACGCCGCGATCGAAGTGAGTGGTGAAGCTTCGCATTCGCCCCAGCCGGTGTGGCGACCGGCGCGGACCCGCATCACCAGCGCATCCTGGCTGCCATCTGCCTCTTCGGTCACTTTCGGCATCGCCAGGTAGAAGGCATCGATCGCATCGATCTTCACGGGTTGTCCCTCACGCTCAACTCTATTGCCTAATGCCTATCCACTATTGATTATTTGTCCAGGGCCAAACCGATCGGTTGTTTCCAGGAGGATCACGGCTTGAGCGACATTGCCGAAAGCCGCATCCGGGCATTGCCTTGCTGGCATGGTCCAATCACCCTCGAGCCGCTGAAGGGGGGCTTGAGCAATGTGAGCTTCCGCGTCGTCGAAGAGGGTGGCAGGAAGGCTGTCGCCCGGGTCGGTGAGGACTTTCCGTTCCACCATGTTTCGCGTACCCGCGAAGCCGCTACCAGCCGCGCCGCTCATGCGGCCGGGTTGTCGCCCCGCGTCATTCATGACGAGCCGGGCTTGCTGGTGCTCGAATTCATCGACGGGCGCACCTACGGAGAGGCCGATGTCCGCGACAATGTCGCAGCATGCGCCGATCTGTTGAAGCGGTGCCATCGCGACCTGGCGCGCCATGTCCGCGGTCCGGCGCAGATTTTCTGGGTGTTCCATGTGTTGCGCGACTACGCCGCGACGCTTGAGAAAGCAGGTCACCGCAACCGCCCGCGGCTTGCCGGATGGATGAAGGCTGCCGAGCGCCTCGAAGCTACCCAGGTGCCGCTGCCCATCGTCTTCGGCCATCACGATCTCCTTCCCACCAATTTCCTCGATGACGGCGGGCGGCTATGGCTTATCGACTGGGAATATGGCGGGTTCGGCACGGCGATGTTCGATCTCGCCAACATCGCAGCCAATGCCAGTTTCGGTCCCGCTGAGGAAGACGCCCTGCTTGCCACATATTTCGGCGCCGCTCCCGATGCCGGTGTCAGGCGAAGCTTCGAGGCGATGAAGGCTGCCTCGGCACTCCGCGAGGCAATGTGGGCCATGGTTTCCGAACTCTATCTCGACAGCCCCGGCGTCGACTATATCGCTCATGGCGATGAGTTCGTCGGCCGCTTCGACCGGCTTGTCACTGCCTTCGAGCGGAGAGCCCAATGACTGGATCATTGCCGAGCCATGCCGATATCGTGGTGATCGGCGGCGGCATTATCGGCTGCTCCACCGCCTATCACCTCGCCCGCGATCATCGTGCGAATGTCGTCGTCATCGAGCAGAACCAGCTCACCTCGGGCTCGACCTGGCATGCCGCCGGGCTTGTCGGTCAGCTCAGGTCGTCGGCTTCGATCACTCAACTCCTGAAATATTCCGTCGATCTCTATGGCCGTCTCGAGGCCGAGACCGGGCTCGCCACGGGCTGGAAGATGACCGGCTGCCTCAGGCTTGCCTGCAATGCCGACCGCTGGACCGAGTTCAAGCGCCTTGCCACCACGGCGCGAAGTTTTGGTATGGACATGCACCTGCTCTCGCCCGCCGAGGTCAAGGCGATGTGGCCGCTGATGATGGTCGATGATCTCGTCGGCGCGAGTTTCCTACCGAGCGACGGTCAGGCGAGCCCTTCCGACATCGCCCAGGCGCTTGCCAAGGGCGCGCGCGCTCATGGCGCGATGTTCCATGAGAATATACGGGTCGAGGGCTTCGATATTGCCGAGGGTCGGGTCAAGGCGGTTCGCACCCGAGACGGCACCATCGCCTGTGACAAGGTGGTGAACTGTGCCGGGCTGTGGGCCCGCGATGTCGGGGCGCTTGCCGGTATCAGCGTGCCGCTGCAGGCGGTGATGCATCAATATCTGATCACCGAGCCGATCGGGGGCCTTGCCCGTGACGTCGCCACAGTGCGCGATCCCGATCGCCGCACCTATTTCAAGGAGGAGGTTGGCGGCCTCGTTATGGGCGGCTATGAGCCCGATCCGCGACCTTGGCTGGTCGATTTGGTGCCGTCCGATTTCGCCTTTCAGCTGTTCGAGGACAACTGGGAGCACTTCGAGCAGCACATGGTCCAGGTCTTGGCACGGGTACCGGCGCTCGAGCGCACCGGCATCAAGCGTATGATCCATGGGCCCGAGAGCTTCACCCCTGACGGAAATTTCATCTTGGGTCGCGCCCCCGAGCTCGAAAACTTCTTCGTCGGTGCCGGCTTCAACGCCTTCGGCATCGCCAGTGCCGGCGGCGCCGGCTGGGCGCTCGCCCAATGGGTGGTGGCGGGCGAGGCGCCGCTCGACCTCTGGGTCGTCGACATCCGCCGTTTCGCCGGTCTTCACCGCGACCAGGTCTTCGTCCGTGAACGGACGCTCGAGGCCTATGGTCGCCACTACGCCATCGCCTATCCGCATGAGGAGTACGAGTCGGGACGGCCGCGGCTGATCTCGCCGCTATATGGCCGTCTCAAAGCCCGCCATGCCTGCTTCGGCTCGAAGTCCGGCTGGGAGCGTGCCAACTGGTTCGCCGCGACTGGCACCGAGGCCGAAGACGTGCCGTCGATGGGCCGGCAGAACTGGTTCGCCGCCGTCGGCGAGGAGCACCGCGCGGTGCGTGACGCCGTCGGCCTGTTCGACCAGAGCTCCTTTGCCAAGTTCGAGCTCGCCGGTCCCGCGGCAAGCGATGCCCTGTCGCTGATTTGCGCCAATGACGTGACCCGTCCGCCCGGTCGCATCACCTACACCCAGCTGCTCAACCGTCGCGGCGGCATCGAGGCCGATCTCACCGTTGCCCGCCTTGCCGAGGACCGCTTCTACATCGTCACTGGCACAGGCTTTCGCACCCACGATTTCGGTTGGATTCGCGATCATCTTCCCAAGAACGGCGATCTCGCCCTGACCGATGTCACCGAAGCTTTCGCCACCCTGTCGCTGATGGGGCCGCGTTCGCGCGCCGTATTGTCGGCGCTCACCGATGTCGATCTATCCAATGCGGCTTTCCCCTTCGGCCATGTCGCCACGATCAACACCGCCGGAACAGCCGTGCGCGTGCTGCGGGTCACCTATGTCGGCGAGCTCGGTTATGAGTTGCATGTGCCGGTCGATGGCGCCGCCGACCTGTTCGACGCCCTCATGGCAGCGGGTGCTGCACATGGCCTGCGGCTCGCCGGCTACCGCGCGCTCGAGTCGCTGCGGCTGGAGAAGTTCTATCGCGCCTGGGGCAGCGACATCACCGCCAATGATAGTCCGCTCGAAGCCGGGCTCGGCGGTTTTGTGAAGCTCGGAAAGGCTCTCCCCTTCATCGGCCGCGAAGCCCTGGAAGAGGCCGCCACCCTGCCGCTGCGCAAGCAGCTTTGCGGTTTCACCACTGAGGACCGCGACATCGTTCTTGTCGGGCGCGAGACCATTCTGCGCAATGGCGAATTCGCCGGATACCTCACGAGCGGCGGCTTCGGCTACACCATCGATGCGCCGATCGGCATGGGCTATGTCCGCAATCCGCAAGGCGTCAGCGACGACTGGCTGAGCACTGGCCGCTACGAGCTGGTCGTCGCCAACGAGAGTGTGGCGGCGACGATCCATCGCCAGCCGCTCTATGATCCGGTGGGGCTCAAGGTGCGGGATGCACCAGGCTCGAATAACCGGCCCACATGATCTGGATGCCGATACAGAGAAGGATGAAGGCCGACAGCCGCATCACCA
>JBKOZY010000426.1:0-3994 GCA_046726135.1 Pseudomonadota bacterium
GGCCCCAGCCATTCGACCAGGTGAAAAATGCCATCAAGCTCGTGCTGCTTCGCGAGAAGGTGCAGAACCGCCTGCTGGAGCTCAGGACCAAGGCGCAGATCGAGGTGATGGATCCTGATCTGAAGAAGCTGCAGGAGCGCAGCCAGCAGCAGCGGCAACAGATCATGCAGCGGCTGCAGCAGCAGGGTGGTGCCGGTGCCGGGGGTGGTGGTGCCGGTGGCGGTGGTGCCGGCGGCGGCGCGGGCGCCGCCCAAGATGGTGGCGGCAAGCAGGATCTCGAGATCCCGCCACCCCAGTAAGCGGAAGGCGACTCGTGGCAGGCGGATCACAGCGATCGCCGCTGGCGCCCGTCGCATTGCCGCGGCTGCCGGAAATCGCCGGCGTGCGGCTTGGCGTCGCGGAATCCGGCGTACGCTATCGCGGCCGGCCGGATGTGCTGGTCGCCGTGCTCGATCCCGGAACGGCAATTGCCGGCTGCTTCACCATTTCGAAGACGCGATCGGCACCGGTGGATTGGGACAAGGCCAATCTGGCGAGGGGCAGGGTGCGCGCCATGCTGGTCAATGCAGGCAATGCCAACGCCTTCACCGGCGCGAGAGGTGTTCAGACCGTGGCCAGCACGGTCGAGGCGCTCAGCCGTCTCCTCGGCTGTCCGAAGGAGGAGATTTTCGTGGCCTCGACCGGCGTAATCGGCGAGCCGCTCGATGAGGCGCTGATCAATGCGGTGCTCGCACCGACTGTCGAGAAGGCGACGGGCGAGGGCTGGAGTGCTGCGGCAGCGGCGATCATGACCACCGACACTTTCCCCAAGGCTGCCACGGCGAGCGCCGAGATTGGCGGCCACCAGGTCACCATCAATGGGATCGCCAAGGGCTCGGGTATGATCGCACCGGACATGGCGACGATGCTGGCGTTTCTGTTCACCGACGCGAGCCTGCCAGCCCCGGTGCTGCAGGATCTTCTCACCCGCAGTGTCGAGCGCAGCTTCAACGCCATCACGGTCGACGGCGACACTTCGACCTCTGACACGATTCTTCTCGCGGCAACCCAGAAGGCGGGGGCATCGCTCCCTGGCCTCAATGATGCTGCCGACCCGCGACTTCGATCCTTCGTCCGCGGGCTCGATCAGGTCACACTCGATCTGGCGCTCCAGGTGGTCCGGGATGGCGAGGGTGCCGAGAAGCTGATCGCCATCACGGTGACAGGCGCGGAAGACGACCGAGCGGCGCGGAAGATTGCGCTCGCGATCGGCAATTCGCCGCTGGTGAAAACCGCCATTGCCGGCAGCGATGCCAATTGGGGCCGCATTGTCATGGCGGTCGGCAAGTCGGGTGAGGCGGCTGACCGCGACAGGCTGCAGATCGCCATTGGCGGGCTGTCAGTGGCAAAGAACGGCATGCGTGACCCCGACTATGACGAGGCGGCGCTCACGCCGCATATGCAGGGGCGGGAGATCGACATTGCGGTGGATGTCGGGGTGGCAACGGGCCAAGCGACGGTGTGGACCTGCGACCTCACCCACCGCTATATCGATATCAATGGCTCCTACCGCAGCTGATGCGTCCGCCGCTGGAGACGTTCATCGACTGCTAACCCTGGCGCAGAAAAGTCCCTCGCACCCTTCACCAATCGGATGAGCGCGTTAACCCTCGAAGGGAATAGTGGTGGGCGACATGAGCGGTGAGACCATCGTTCTCGTCGTTGCGTGCGCCCTGGTCAACAAGGATGGGAGAGTCCTGATCAGCCAGCGCCCGGAAGGCAAGGCCATGGCCGGCATGTGGGAGTTTCCCGGCGGCAAGGTCGAGTCTGGCGAGCGTCCCGAACAGGCGCTCATCCGCGAGCTCAAGGAAGAGCTCGGCATCGACGTGACGGCGGCCTGCCTCGCGCCGTTGACCTTCGCCAGTCACGGATATCCATCGTTCCATCTGCTGATGCCACTCTATGTGTGCCGGCGCTGGAAAGGGGAGATCAGGCCTGGCGAAGGGCAGAAGATCGCGTGGGTGAGGCCGAAAGGGCTGCGTGCCTATCCGATGCCGCCGGCGGACGTCCCGCTGGTGGCGCATCTGATCGACGCGCTGTGATCGCTTCTGTCGGTGGGTTCGTCCCCGCGGAGGGGCAGGGCAACGAGGGAGAGCGTCAACAATGCATCGCAGCAAGACGGCAAATGCCGCGGCATGCGCGCGCAGAGATGGACAGGGGCCGTTCACGATCGAATATTCGCTGATCGCATCGGGAATCGCCTTTGGAATTCTCACCGCCATCGGCGTGATCAGCAACACGCTGGGCAGCGTTTTCTAAGGCTGTCGCCGCAAAGCATCGGCAAGGCCCATCCTGGCCGAACCGGGCTTCAGCGGCTGCTGCTGGTCCGGGTGGGGGGCAAAGCCCGTGAGATAGGCGATCTCGAAGGTCGCGCGGATGCGTCCATCGCCATCGGCAAAACGATCGCGATAGTGCCCGACCATGTGCGCCAGCAGACGCCGAGAAAGTCCGCGGCGCGTCCGCTCGATCAGCGTGTTCGACCAGCCGAGTGCCTTGAGCTCGCGCAGCAGCGCCAAGGGATCGGCATAACGAACCACCAGCCGCTCACTATCGACGACCGGCAGCGCCAAGCCCGATCGGAGCATGAGATCGCCGAAATCGCGCAAGCCAGCAAAGGGCGCGACGCGCGGCGTCGCACCGCCGGTCAACTCGATCTCTGCCAAGCTCCAGGAGTCGCGCAGCTCCCTCAAGGTCGCACCGGCGAGAGCCGCGCCAAGGAACAACCCGTCAGGCCGCAGTGCCCGACGAACATCGGCAAAGAGGCGAGCGATGTCGTTCGCGGTCTCAGGGCCGAAGAGCATCAGGAGGCAATCCAGGCTTTCGGCTCGCACCGGAACATCGCCGGCCGCTACCACCAGATCGGCATGGCGCGTTTCGACCGTCGCCGCGCGAATCGTCCGCACTTGCGGTGGCGATAGGAGGTCAGGACGGGTGCCGTGGGCCAAGGCGAGGTCGAAGCGCTGTCGCGAGGACGCGAGGCGCGACAGGATTTCGCCGGCGGCATGCTCGTGCAGGAAGCCGGGGAAGCTCGGCGCTGCCACTGCCCTCGTCAAGCGTTGACGCAGTCGTTGTTCATCGAATATGGGAATCGGCCGCGGCACTGTGCGCTTATGTCCTCATGCATCGGGAAGTGTCCATCGTCATCTCGCGCTTTCGTTCAACGGGCCATGAGCTCCTGGACATGCTGTTGCCGCCGCGTTGCGTATCATGCCGGGACATCACCATGAACCAGGCCGGGCTTTGCGCAACCTGCTGGAGCGGCCTGACGCTGATCGATGTGCCGCGCTGCGCGGTGACCGGTGTGCCGTTCCCGTATGGCAGCGATGGCGATGACCTGATCAGCCCGGCGGCGCTCAAGTCGCCACCGCTCTATCATCGGGCACGTGGCGCTGTCATCTATGATAGGAAGTCGCGGGTGCTGGTGCATGGCCTCAAATATCAGGATCGTTATGAGGCTGCCCTGCCGATGGCCCGGCTCATGGCGGTGGCCGGACGCGACGTGATTGCGGCGAGCGATCTCCTGATGCCGGTGCCGCTCCATCGTTGGCGGTTGTGGCGCCGTCGCTACAACCAGGCCGCGCTGCTGGCGATGCGGATCGCTCGGTTCATGGCAAAGCCCTGCCATTATCAGGGGCTCGTTCGGGTTCGGGCAACAGCGACGCAGGTCGGGCTCGATGCCAAACGGCGCGAACGGAACGTCCGGGGCGCATTCGCACTGTCGCCGGGGGTCCACGACCAGATCAGGGGGCGACAGGTGTTGCTTATCGATGATGTGCTGACCACCGGCGCCACAAGCAATGCCTGCGCCGAGGCGCTCCTCAATGGCGGTGCGGCGAGCGTTAATGTTCTGGTGTTCGCTCTTGCCGCCGGCCCTCACCGGCTACATATATGACAATTATAAACGAATCGAAATTTTGCGGGCACCCTATGGCGGACGTCACGATCTATACCACAC
>JBKOZY010000427.1:0-2968 GCA_046726135.1 Pseudomonadota bacterium
CTGCAGTCCGACCTCAACGCCTTGGCAATGACGCTCACCGCCCGCACCGGCCTCGGCGACAAGGTCCACCATCTCTGCGCCAACATTCTCGATGGCCCGCCGCCCGGCGCGCCCTTCGACCATGCCCTGTCGTTCCTCTGCTTCCTTCACATCCCCGACCGCCGCCGGCTGTTCTCGGTCATCCGGTCGAGTCTCGCACCAGGCGGGTCGCTTTATATCGAGGATTTCGTCGCGCTGCGCCAATTGTCGTCCGCCGAGGCGGCGGCGCTCGCCACCAAGGTCATGTGCCCCTATGTGCCCGATCGCGACCGCTATGCGAGCGATCTCGCCGGGGCCGGCTTCGTCATCGACAAGGGCGACGACATGACCGACCTGTGGCGTGACTTCACCTTGAGCCGCCTGCAAGCCTTCCGCGCCGCCCGCCCGCAGAAGGAGGCGATGCTCGGCGTCGACCTCGCCGATGGGCTCGAGGATTTCTATGCGGTCATGGCCGGGCTCTTCGCCGCCGGCGCCATCGGCGGCCTGCGCATCAGGGCGAGGCAGTAGGCATTAGGCAGTGATGTGTGGGTGCTCTTCCCTACTGCCGACTGCCGACTGCCTACTGCCTAGATCACGATCACCTTGGTGCCGATCTGCACCCGGTCATGGAGATCGATGACCTCCTCGTTGAGCATGCGGATGCAGCCCGAGGACATCGCCTGGCCGATGGTCTGCGGCGCATTGGTTCCGTGGATGCGATAGAGCGTGTCCTTCTTGCCCTGATAGAGATAGAGCGCCCGCGCCCCGAGCGGGTTCTGCGGCCCGCCAGGCATCACATCGGGCAGCCGCCGGCCATATTGGCGCAGCTCCCGCACGATCATCTCCTTCGGCGGATGCCACTCCGGCCAGGTCCGCATGAAGCCGATCTGCGCGATGCCCGACCATTCGAAGCCCTGCCGCCCGACGCCGACGCCATAGCGGATCGCCATGCCGTTCGGCAGCACGTAATAGAGCCGCCGCTCGCCGGTGTTGATGATCACCGTGCCCGACGCTTCCTTGGTCCGGAACTTGATGATCTCCTTGCCACGATAACGGCTCATCTGCCGCCGCGGCGTGAAGACCGACCCGAAATTGAAGTTGTAGTCGTCGCGATCGCCACTTCTGGCTAATGCCGGTGCGCTGCCCGAAACGAGCGCTGCCGACGCAGCGACGAAGAACTGACGCCGATTCATTGCGATTGTGCTCTCCTCGATTCCCCTGACCCAATTCAGCAATCGTCACCGTGCTTTCGCAAGTAAAGCGAGAGTCACAACTACGTGAAATTCTCTAAGGGGTGTTTAAGGAGGCAGTAGGCATTAGGCGTTAGGCAGTAAAACGGGCCTCTTTCTTCCCTACTGCCTACTGCCTTCTGTCTACTGCCGTCACTCCGCCGCGCGGCGGTTCTGGCGATTGCCGATCAGCTCTTCGACGACCGTTGGATCGGCGAGCGTCGAGATATCGCCGAGATTGCTGAAGTCGTCCTCGGCGATCTTGCGCAGGATGCGCCGCATGATCTTCCCCGACCGCGTCTTCGGCAGGCCCGGCGCGAATTGAATGAGGTCGGGCGAGGCGATCGCCCCGATCTCCTTGCGCACCCACTGCACCAGCTCCTTGCGCAGCGCCTCATCGCCCTCATTGCCGGCCATCAGCGTGACGTAGCAATAGATGCCCTGGCCCTTGAGGTCATGGGGATAGCCGACCACCGCCGCCTCCGAGACCTTGGGATGCGCCACCAGCGCCGACTCGACCTCCGCCGTGCCCATGCGGTGGCCGGAAACATTGATGACGTCATCGACCCGGCCGGTGATCCAGTAATAGCCATCCTTGTCGCGCCGGCAGCCATCGCCGGTGAAGTAGCAGTTCTTGAAGGTCGAGAAATAGGTTTCGACGAAGCGCTTGTGATCGCCATAGACCGTGCGCATCTGGCCGGGCCAGGAATCGGTGATCACCAGATTGCCTTCGCCGGCACCTTCGATCTCGCGCCCCTCGCCGTCGACCACCGCCGGCTTGACGCCGAAGAACGGCAGCGTCGCCGAGCCGGGCTTGAGCGCGATCGCCCCAGGCAGCGGCGTGATCATGATGCCGCCGGTTTCGGTCTGCCACCATGTGTCGACGATCGGGCAACGGCCGTCGCCCACCACCCGGTGATACCATTCCCAGGCCTCCGGATTGATCGGCTCGCCGACCGAGCCGAGCAGCCGCAGCGACTTGCGCGACGATGCGGTGACGAACTTGTCGCCCGCGCCCATGAGCGCCCGGATCGCCGTCGGCGCCGTGTAGAAGGTGTTGACCTTGTGCTTGTCCACCACCTGCCAGAACCGCCCGGCATCGGGATAATTCGGCACGCCCTCGAACATCAGCGTGGTCGCGCCATTGGCCAGCGGGCCATAGACGATATAGCTGTGGCCGGTGACCCAGCCGACATCGGCGGTGCACCAGTAGATGTCGCCATCGTGATAGTCGAAAACATAGTGATGCGTCATCGACGCATAGACGAGATAGCCGCCGGTCGTATGCAGCACGCCCTTTGGCTTGCCAGTCGAGCCGCTTGTATAGAGGATGAACAGCGGGTCCTCGGCCTTCATCTTGGCCGGCGGGCAATCGACCGAGACCGACGCCATCTCGGCGTCGTACCAAAGATCGCGCTCGGCGTTCCACGGCACCTGCGCACCGGTCCGGCGCACCACCAGCACCTTGGCCTTTGTTCGGGTCTTGCGCAGCGCCTCGTCGGTGTTGGCCTTGAGCGGCACCGTGCGCCCGCCGCGACGGCCCTCGTCGGCGGTAATAAGCACCTCCGCCCCGCAATCCTGCACCCGGTTCGCCAGACTGTCGGGCGAGAAGCCGCCGAATACGATCGAATGGACCGCGCCAATCCGGGCGCAGGCCGGCATCGACGCCGCTGCCTCGATCACCATCGGCAGATAGATCGCGACCCGATCGCCTTTTTTGA
>JBKOZY010000428.1:0-9207 GCA_046726135.1 Pseudomonadota bacterium
GCATACCGGGTCGATCGACAAGACGCCGCAGCTGGCGAGCAACGCGCTCGGAACCGCGTCCATGCCGCCGCCGCCGCGACCGAAGCCCGCCCGAAGCTTCCCTTGATCGCGGGTCAAAGACCAAGATCGCTGAGCGATGGATGAGCGTCGGGCCGACGCCCGAGCGGCCAGTGGTACTTCCGGTCCTTCTCGCCGATCGGTAGATCGTTGATGCTGGCCAAACGGCGCCGCATGAGGCCGTTGCCATCGAACTCCCAGTTTTCATTGCCATAGCTGCGGAACCAATTGCCGCTGTCGTCGTGCCATTCATAGGCGAAGCGGACGGCGATGCGGTTGTCGCGAAAGCTCCAGAGCTCCTTGATCAGCCGATAGTCGAGCTCGCGGTTCCATTTGCGCGTCAGAAACGCCACGATGGCCTCTCTGCCCTTCAAGAACTCGGAGCGATTGCGCCATTCGCTATCGGTCGTATAGGCGAGCGCAACCTGGGCCGGCGTGCGGGTGTTCCAGGCATCCTCGGCCTTGCGGACTTTTTCGACCGCGCTCTCGGCTGTGAAGGGCGGCAGAGACGGCCGTTGCTCAGGATTGCTCATGATCAGGCTCCCTTGTGGTATCGGAGCGGTCGCGCTCGCGTTCAAGTTCGACCAACACGGCCAGAGTGACCGGCTTGATCGGCGGACGGGGCGCCGGGAAGTCAAGCTCGGACGGGCAATGGCCCGCTTCCCGAGCGAGAAGGTCGACCGTCAGCGGGCCACAGTATCGTCCCTGGCAACGACCCATGCCAAGCCGCGTCACGCGCTTGACGGTGCCAATCGGCGCACCGGCAAGGAGATGATCGGCAAGGGAACCGGCAGAGACCTCCTCGCAGCGGCAGACCACTGTCTCCGACGACGGCACGCCGGCAAGCCCCGGTGCCGGCCGGAACAATTGCCAGAGCGCCCGCTGAAAGCGGCGTTGCCGTTCGAGATTGGCGCGCGCTCGCTTGTCATTCGCCAGGGCGGTCACCGAGGGGCGGGCGCCGATGTCGATTGCGGCGGCAAGTCCGGCGATGACTCCTTCCGCCTCGGCAGCACGCGCGCCGCCAAGGCCGGTTCCATCGCCAATGGCGAAAACGGTATCGATGCTTGTGCGACCGTTTTCATCACGCACAGTTCTCAGCGCTCGCTGTCCACTGTCATAATGGTGGCGACATCCGAGCAACCTGGCGAGCTCGTTGGACGGCAGAAAGCCGTAACCCATGCAGACGACATCCGCCTGGTAGCGTCGACCGCTCGTCAGCGTGGCGGCGAGCCGCTCGCCGGCATCGATCCGATCGATGACCGCCGAATGGATGATCGGAATCCGCGAGGCTGCGAGAGCTGCGACATATCGAATGCCGTCAAGCACCAGGTCCGGCGCATTGACGGACATCTGCGCGAGATCGGCAAGGCTGCCGAGGCCGGGACGCGGTGCTGCCTCCACCACCGCCACGATGGCGGCTCCTGCCCGATGCAATTCAGCGGCGACCTGAAGGTTGAGCGGGCCGTTGCCGGCGATCAACATCCGCCGGCCGGCCACCACGCCATAGCTCCTGAGCAGTGTCTGCGCCGCGCCGGTGGTCATCACGCCAGGCAGGGTCCAGCCGGGTACCGGGCGGCCGCGCTCGAAGGCGCCGGTCGCGAGGATCAGGCGATGGGCGTGAATCGTTGCTGCCTCGCCGTCGCATTCCAAGGCAGCTCCTGGTGGAAGTGCGGCGCTGAACACACTGCCCTTCACGAACTGGACGCCGGCTGCTCTGGCACGGGTGATGAGTGCCCGGCCCCCGCTGAACTGCCCATCGGCGAGCCGGTGCAGCGGCAGGTCAAGTTCGGGGATCGGCTGCTTGTAGAACTGACCGCCGGGAACCGGGCGCTCGTCGACGAGCACCACCGTGACGCCGGCCTCGGCTGCCACCGTCGCTGCCGAAAGACCGGCAGGGCCGCCACCGACCACCAGCACATCGCAGTGACGCGGCACCGGAGTCGGTAATCCGCCCGGCGCCTTCGCTCGGCTTGCTCGCGGCAGCCCCTGCCCTCTCACCTGCATGCCGGACTCGACCTTGGCCATGCAGGCGCGCCGGTTCGGCATGCCATCGATCTCGACCAGGCAGTCCTGGCACACGCCCATGCCGCAGAACAGGCCACGTTCACCACCGTTCCGTGTGCGGCGCAAGGCGACAACGCCGGCCGCCGTCAATGCGGCGGCGACGGTCTCGCCTTTGCGGGCTTCAATCCGCTTGCCCTCGAAATCGAAGTTCAGGCGATCGGCTCCGAGCGGCGCGAAATTGGCGCGCATGTCAGGCGCGCTGCCGGCGAAAAGCGAGGAGCGCCATCAGCTCGCCGTCGCGCCAGCCGACGCGCTCGTCCCAGTCGTCGAGCGGCAGGGCGGCACGCCGTTCGGCGACCACGGCGTCGATGGTTTCCTCAGTCCAGCCTTGACGCTCGCCGCGCTCGGCACCCATGCGGATGTAGGCCGGAAGCATGCGTTGCGCATGAGCGGCGATGCCGCCCCGGGTGTTGAGGTCGATCGCCTCGAAGGGACCGACGACGGACCAGCGGAAGCCCAACCCGTCGCGCACCAGGAGGTCGATGTCGGCGGCGGTGGTGACGCCTTCGGCGATCAGGGAATAGGCCTCGCGGAGCAGAGCGCCCTGCAGTCGGTTGAAGATGAACCCGTCCTTCTCGATGCGCAATCTGACAGGGGAGAGGCCACAGCTGCGCAGCAGCGCTTCGCTCCTGTCGATCGCAACCGGATCGGTGAACGGAGCCGGGCAGATCTCGGCAATGCGCAGGAGGAAGGGCGGATTGCCGGGATGGATCACCAGGAAGCGTTCGCGCCCGGACAGGGTCGATGCCGTCTGCGAAATGGGGATAAAGGAGGAAGAGCTGGCAATCGCGCAATCATCGCCGGCAAGCTCGGCAACAGCCGCCAACACCTCGAGCTTTGCATCGCGATCCTCGGAGATGCTTTCCTGCACATGAACCGCTCCGTGCACCGCGGTTGCGAGGTCGGTGGTGAAGCTGACCTGGCGTGCGACGACTTCCGGCGGCTCGTTCAGCAGCCCGAACCCGGCGAGTTCCTCGAGGCGGGCGGTGAGAACCTGCTGGGCGGCCTCGAGACGGTCAGCGGCGATGTCATGCACCCTCACCGCACGCCCGGCCCCTGCGAAGACGATCGCCCAGCTCGTGCCGATGCTGCCCGAGCCGATGACGGCAATGGTGTTGGTGCTCATGTCGACAGGCTGCTCCAGGATGCGAATTGCGTATAGGCTAAGGCATGTTTGCAGCGCTTGGAACCCGCACAAAGGGAGGGACGCATGTTCGAACTGACCGGCAGGACCATCCTGGTGACCGGTGCTTCCAAAGGCATCGGCGCGGCGATTGTCGAAGCCCTCGGTGCTGCCGATGCTCATGTGATTGCCCATTTCGGCAGCGATCGCTCCGGGGCCGAGGCAGCGACGGCGAAAATACCGCGCGACAAGGTGAAGCTGATCGGCGCCGATCTTGCCGACACTGCCGCGGTGGACCGGCTTTGGCGCGACGCCATGGCCTGGCGGGGCCGGATCGACGTTCTCGTCAACAATGCTGCGGTGATGCGGCTCGAAGGCGGCATCGATGACAGCGACGCGGTGTGGGACCGCGTCTGGGCAGAGGCCCTGCAGGTCAATGTGCTCGCTCCTGTCCGGCTGATGCGCCATGCCGTCAGGCACTATCTCGAGCACCAGGGCGGCATTCTCATCACCCTGTCGAGCTGGGCAGCCCAACGCGGTCCCGGCAATCCGGCGCTCATCGCCTATGCGGCGTCGAAGGGGGCAGTCCTCTCGGCCACCAAGGCGATTGCTCGCAACTATGCGAAGAAGAACATCCTCGCCTTCGGGGTCGCGCCGGGCGTGGTACGGACACGGCTGTCGGAGCAGGCATCGGCGGCGACGGGCGGCGAGGCGGCGGTGACTGCGGGGCTTGCCATGGGGGAATGGGTGCCCCCTTCCGATCTCGGCAGCCTGATGGTGTTCCTGTCGAGTGGCGCCTGCCGGCACCTCTCGGGCGCCACCCTCGACGTCAATGGCGCGACCTATATCCGCTGAGGCCCGTCAGCGGTCGAGCACCGCGGCACGGCGCTCGAGATAGAAGCTGTAATATTTCGGCAGGACAGCATATGGGTTTTCGATTTTGAGCGCCTCGGCGGCATGAAACGGCCAGTTGGGATCGGCCAGGAGCTCGCGGCCGAGCGCGATCAGATCGGCATCGCCGGATTCGAGAATTTGCTCCGCCTGCGGACCGTCGAGAATGGCGCCGACTGCCACCGTCGGAATGTCTGCGCCGCGCTTCACGGCTGCGGCGTAGGGGACCTGAAAACCGGGTTTCAGTCGCCGGCCCGACAGTGTCACCGAACCGGCGATACCTCCGGATGAACAGTCTACTGCATCGACCCCGATCGATTTGAGCTCGCGGGCGAGCGCGACGCTATCCTCGATGGTGACACCGCCCTCGACAAGGTCGACGGCAGAAATGCGATAGAACAGCGGTCTGTCATCAGGCCAGACCTGGCGGACCGCTGAAGTCGCCATCAACGGCAGGCGCATCCGGTTCTCGAGGCTGCCGCCGAAACCATCCGTCCGATGATTGGAAATCGGCGAGAAGAACGAGTGCAGCAGATAGCCATGGGCGCCATGCACCTCGACAATGTCAAATCCGGCGGCCAAGGCACGCCTTGCCGCCGCGGTGAAGCTTTCGACGATGTCGTCGATCTCGTCCTCCGCGAGCGCATGCGGGACCGGATAGCCCTCCTTCTCCGGCAAGGCACTGGGTCCGACCGGCAGCCATGGCTCCTCGGCATCCGTTGCCGTGAGCGGCCGCGAGCCTTCCCAGGGACGGGTGGCGCTGGCCCGCCGACCGGCATGGGCAAGCTGGATGCCGGAGACCGCACCATATTTGTGGTGGAGGTCGGCGAGGCGCTTCAACCCTGCAATATGGGAATCGTCGTAGATGCCGGTGCAGCCATGGGTGATGCGGCCGCGACGCGTCACCCCGGTGGCCTCGACAAAAACCACCGCCGGGCCGCCGAGCACCAGCCGTCCATGATGGATGAAGTGCCAGTCCTGCACATGGCCGTCGACGGCCTGGTACTGGCACATGGGCGACACCACGATGCGATTTCGCAATTCGCAATTGCGAATGCGCAACGGCGTAAAGAGAAGCGGAGTCGGCGGCATCGGCAGTTCGGCGAGGCTCTCGGTCACTCCGCTGCGGCGGCGCGAGGCTTGTCGATCGCATCCACCACGCAGTCGAGCTCGCGAATGACCTCCATGACCTTGGCCACCCGCGCCTCGCCATCGCTGCCGAGCTCGCGGAAGGTGGTGAGCGGCGGGCGCACATCGCCCACGGGATAGCCCTGCGCTGCCGCCAGCGCCTTGGAATAGCACTGATGCCCGTAGGTCGGGTGCCCCTCCTGGATGATGGCATAGATACGGTTGATCAACCGCTCGATGCGCTTGGCCTCCTCGTAACGACCATCGGCACAGAGCTCGCAAATCCGCGTCGACGCGCGCGGGATATAATTGCCATAGGGATTGACGTAGCCGACGGCGCCGTAGAGATAGGACTCGACGATGCGCTGACCGGCGAAGACGTTCATGACGCCTTGCGTTTCCTCGATGATATCGTAGACGCGCGCCATGTCCTGGCTCGCCTCCTTGATGTAGCGGATCTGCTCGAAGGCGCGGGTGAGTCGCGCCACCAAGGTCGCCGACATGTCGACGTTCGAGGTAAAGGGGTTGTTGTACAGCATGATCGGCAGCGAGACCTTGTCGCAGATCGCCTGGTAATAGGCGAAGATCTCGTCATCCGTCGGGGTGTAATAATAGGGCGGGATGATCATGAGCCCGTCGGCGCCAAGCGTCTCGGCCTCGATGCTGTAGCGCACCGCATGCGGCGTGTAGGCATTCATGGTGCCGACCAGCACCGGCACGCGCCTGTCGACATGCTTGATGGTCGCCTCGACGAACTCGGTGCGCTCGTCATCGCCGATGGTCAGAAACTCGCCCGAGGTCCCGAGCACGATCAACCCCGGAACACCTTCGGCGAGCTGCCAATCGATGAAGCGCCGCCAAGCCGGGATATCGATGCGGCTGCCGTCGGCGGTGAAGGGGGTGATGTTGACGGCGAAACTGCCGCGAAACGGCTGGGTCATAGGCGGTCTCCGGAGCGAACGGCGCGCTTTTCGTATGCAACTTGCCTACAAGAAAATATCACTCCAAATAGGGCCGGGAAAGGTGGAGAGATCGAGGCCGCATGGCTGCTCTGCGAACCGATATTCTGGTTGTGGGTGGCGGACTTGCGGGCTGTGCGGTCGCCTATTTCCTCAGCCGGCAAGGGGGCGATGTCACGCTTATCGAGCGGCATGACATCAATAGTCTCGCCTCCGGCTCGAATGCCGGGGGCCTTCATGCCCAGATTCCGCATGAGCCGTTTCTCCTCGAGGGCGAGGGGTGGGCGCGGCGGTTCGCGCCGGTGATCCCGTTGCTCGTCGAGTCGATCGCGCTGTGGAAATCATTGTCCGAGGAGCTCGGCGTCGATCTCGAAGTCTCGACGTCTGGCGGGCTGCTGGTGGCGGAGACGGATGCCGAGATGGGCGACATCCGCCGGAAATTCGCGATCGAACGCGCCTGCGGGCTCGACATCCACCTGCTCGGGCGGGAGGAGCTCGCAAGCGTGGCGCCCTATCTCACGCGCAATGTGGCAGGCGCGGCCTTCTGCCCGCTCGAGGGAAAGGCGAATCCGCTCGTTGCGACGCCCGCCCTGGCGGCGAAGGCCCGAGCCATGGGGGCGCGGATACTCTGCCGCACGGCGCTTGTGAAGCTTGAAAACGCGCCGCAGGGCTTCGTCGCGATCACCGACCAGGGCCGGATCGAGGCGCGGCGGGTGGTCAATTGCGCCGGAGCCGATGCTGGAAAGCTCGCTCAACAGGTTGGTCTCGGCTTTGCGATCGAGGGGTTCCCGATTCAGGTCAATGTCACCGAGCCGGTGGCGCCGCTGATCGACCATCTTGTCTATGCAGCCGGCGACAGGCTCACCTTGAAGCAAAGTCACCATGGCAGCTTTCTGATCGGCGGCGGCTGGCCGGCACGGCTCGATGAGACAAAGGGTCGGCTGCAGGTCGATCCGGCATCGGTTACCGGCAATCTGCGGGTGGCGCTGCGGCTTGTTCCCGATCTCGCCGGCGTTCAGCTGCTGCGCACCTGGCCGGCGATGGTCAATGGCACGGCCGACTGGCGACCGATCCTCGGCGATACGCACCAAGTCCCCGGTTTCTTCATGTGCGTGGTGCCCTGGCTCGGCTTCACCGGCGGACCGGCGGCAGCGCGGCTCGTGACCGACCAGATCCTCGGGCGAAAACCGCCGGCAGGTTTTGCGTCGCTCCTGCTTTAGCCTGCTGTTGTCAAGGTCAGTGCTTGCACCTACGCTGAAATGGCGATGAACAAGCCGGCGAGCAAAGGGACAGGAAAAGCCACGAAGCCGCGGCGCAGGCCGCGCGGCACCGGCGCAAGCTCGGTCTATCAAAGCCTCAAGACCAAGATACTCAATCTCGAGCTCAAGCCAGGGACTCTGCTCGATGAAACGGAGTTGAGCCGGCAGTATCATCTGTCGCGCTCGCCGGTTCGCGAGGCGCTGATCCGGCTGTCGGCGGAGGGTCTCGTGGAGACGCCGCGCAATCGCACCTCGATGGTCTCGCAGCTGGATTTCTCCGCGCTGCCCGCCTATTTCGATGCGATGCAGCTGCTTTACCGGCTGTCGGCGCGGCTTGCGTCCAAGAACCGAACGAAGGCGGGCGTGGCGATCCTGAAGGAGATCGAGAGCGCGCTCGAGGGGGCCCATGAGCGCGTCGACGTATTGAGTATCGTGCAGCTCAATCGCGATTTTCACGCCGCCATTGCCGATATGACCGGGAACCCGTTCATCATGAACTGGATGAAGACTCTGCTCGATCAGGGCCAGCGGGTCTTCCGGCTCTATCTGGCGAGCTTCGGCGACCGGGTGCCGCTTCCGAAGCTCAGCCAACATCATGCGATGATTCGGGCGATCGAGCGGGGCGATGCAGATGCGGCGGAGCGGGCCGGCAAGGCCGATGCCCAAGGCCTGATCGAGGAAGTGGTTCACGCCCTCGGGAACTTGCCCTCGGCCGATCTCGACCTCGCGGAGGTGGCGGAACGGACCGTCCGCCGGGTCGTCTAACCCGACTGTCTCAGGATCTTGCCAAAGAACTCGCGCGCCCGATTGGTCTTCGGCCGGTCGATGATGTCGCGCGGCGGGCCGATCTCGACCACCTGTCCCTTGTCCATGAACACCATCCGCGACGAGACCTCGCGCACGAAATTCATCTCATGGCTGACGATCAGGAGGGTGATGCCTTCCGCGGCAAGACCACGAATGGCGTCGAGAACCTCATTGACAAGCTCGGGGTCGAGGGCCGAGGTGATCTCATCAAGCAGCAGGATCTCCGGCTTGAGCGCAAGAGCACGGGCGATCGCCACGCGCTGCTGCTGACCACCTGAAAGCTGATCCGGATAGGCCCTGAGCTTGTCGCCAAGCCCCATCCGCTTGAGGATCTGCACGGCGGCGGCCTCGACCTCTGATCGCGGACGGCGCCTGATCTCGACCGGGGCGATGGTGACGTTGCGCAGCACGTCCATGTTCTGGAACAGATTGTACTGCTGGAAGACGATGGCCATGCGATCGCGCGCCTGCCGGAGGCTTGCCTTATTCGCGTAGTTCACCGCGTCGCCATCGAGAACGACCTCGCCGCTCGCGGGCAAGGTCAAGCCGACCAGAACGCGCAGCAGGGTCGACTTGCCGGAGCCGGAGGGGCCGACGATCGAGACCACCTCGCCGCGCTCAACCGACAGAGAGATGTCGGAGAGAACCGGCGCGCTACCGTAATTCGCGGTCAGATTTCTGATGTCGAGGTGCGGCAAGACGGTGCTCCAGCCAGGCGCCAAAGCGGCTGAGAGGATAGGACATGACGAAGTAAAGCAGGGCAACAGTCCCGAACACAAGAAGACCAGAGAAACCCTGGTTGTTCAGCTCCTTGCCGCGGAAGGTGAGCTCGAACACGCCGATCTGCGAGACGAGTGATGTGTCCTTGACGAAGGCCACCATGAAGACCACCGCCGGCGGAAGGATGACGGGCCATGAC
>JBKOZY010000429.1:0-5623 GCA_046726135.1 Pseudomonadota bacterium
GATGATCGTGATCATGGTCATGATCGTGCAGCTGATCCTCGAAATCCTCATCGTCCTGGATCAGTTTGGCGAGCTCTTCGCGGGTGGTCGTCATATCGGTGACCTTGGCGAGACCGGCGATGTGGTCGATGACCTTCTGCTCGAACAGCGGACCGCGGATCTCCATGATCGCCGACGGATTCTTCTTGTAGAATTCGTAGACCTTGCGCTCCTGGCCCGGGAACTGACGGGCGCGACCGACCAGCGCCCGCTCGATCTCCTCGTCGCTGACGGTGACCCCCGCCTGCTCGCCGATCGTCCCGAGAACCAGTCCGAGGCGGACACGCCGCTCGGCAATTTTCCGGTACTCCTCGCGTGCCTCTTCTTCGGTCGTCCCTTCGGCGGCAAAGGTCTGGTTGTTGCGTTTCATCTCGCGGTCGAGCGTTGACCAGATCTGATTGAACTCGGCGTCGACCAGCTTGCCCGGCAACTCGAAGGAATATTGCTTGTCCAGCGCATCCAGCATGTCGCGCTTCAGCTTGGCGCGCGTCATGTTGGCGAGGTCCTCGGCAATGCGATCGCGGATGACCGATCGAACCTTGTCGATGCTCTCCAATCCGAGGCGCTCGGCCAGCTGGTCCTCCGGCAGGTCGGAGCCGCTTTCGACCTTCTCCACCTTGACCTCGAACTCCGCCGGCTTGCCGCGCAGCGCCGCCACGGAATACTCCTCCGGAAAGGTCACTTCGACCTTGACGTCGTCGCCGGCCTTGCCACCCGCCAGCTTCTCCTCGAAGCCCGGAATGAACTGGCCGGAGCCGAGAATCAGCGGTACGTGCTCGGCGCTGCCGCCCTCGAACGCCTCGCCGTCGACCCGGCCGACGAAGGAGATCGTCACGCGGTCGCCGGTCTCCGCCGCACCGTCCTTCTCGCTATAGGTCCGCTGCTGCGCCGCCAGCCGCCCCAATGCGTCCTCGACATCCTTGTCTTCGATCGGGACGGTATGGCGCGTCAGCTCGAGCCCTGAGAAATCGGCAATCTCGACGCGCGGCACCACCTCGAAGCTCATGGTGAAGGCGAGATCGGATTTGCCGTCGATGATGCCGGTGACCTCGGCTTCCTCCTCGGGGAGTGCGATGTCGGGCGGATAGGCCGGCTTGATGTTGCGCTCGGCCAGCACATCACGGCTCGAATCCTCGACCTGCTTCTGGATAACGTCGGCCATCATCGAGCGGCCATAGAGCCGGCGGAGATGGCTCACCGGCACCTTGCCGCGCCGGAACCCGCGAATCTGGGCGCGCGAGCCCATTTCAGTCAGCCGATCCGTCAGTTGCTGCGCCAGTATGGCGGCGGGGACCACCACCCGGAGCTCCCGCTTCAGACCTTCATTCAGCGTTTCCGTCACCTGCATTGTCAGTTCACCCTTGCAGCGCCGCGCCGGCGCCCGTCAGCTTCGTTCGAATCATATCGGCCAGGCATGGTGCGGGCGGAGGGACTTGAACCCCCACGGGACGAGCCCACAGGAACCTAAATCCTGCGTGTCTGCCAATTTCACCACGCCCGCCTTGCCACCATGCGAAGGGGTGACAACCCCCGGCCGCAAGTTCGCGCCTCTATAGCAAACGGCAATTTCCCCTGCCAGAACGGAATCGGGCAGCTCGCAACCGATCTCGAGCCACCTCAGGTGGTGGCATGGCCGAGCGCCAGCGGCAGCAGACCGGGCAGATCCTCGGCAATCAGCCCCGGACCGAACGCCGCCGCGGCATCGCCATGGAGCCAGACCGCAGCGGCGGCAGCGGCGAAGCCGGATACGCCTTGCGCCAGCAGTCCGAGCACCGCGCCGCACAGCACATCGCCCGAGCCGGCGGTCGCCAGCGTCGGCGGTGCGTTGTCATTGATGATGACGTGCCCGTCGGCTGCGGCAATGACGGTATCGCGCCCCTTGAGCACCACCACCGCGCCGGTCTGCTGTGCCGCCGCTTGAGCGCGCTGCCATTTGGCCGGGATTTCCGCGACAGAGGGGCCAAACAGCCGGCGAAACTCGCCTTCATGCGGGGTCAGGACGACCGGGCGCTCGGGCCGCGCCATGATGGCGGCCGCAAGCGCTGCCGCTTTCCCCTCGAAGGCGGTGAGCGCGCCGGCATCGAGAACGACGGCGCAGCCGCTCGCCAGAGCCGCGAGCACCATCGCCTGGGTTGCCTGGTCAGGCTCGAGACCGGGACCGAGGCCGACAGAGCGGGCCTTCCGCCGCGCCAGAAGACCGGTCAGCGCTTCGGCATCGTCGATTCCTTCGATCATGACCGCTGTCAGATGCGCCGCATTGATCGGCAGCGCCGCCGGCGGCGAGGCGAGCGTGACAAGCCCTGCCCCGACCCTCAGCGCCGCGATCGCGGCAAGCCGTGCCGCGCCGGTGTTCCACGGCCCGCCGGACAGCATGATCGCATGGCCTCGCTGATATTTATGCGCCGCCGGCGGCAGCGACAGGATGTGGCGCCACAGGCTCGGATCGTTGCGGAAGATGAGCGGCCTGATCGCATCGAGCACCGCCGAGGGAATGCCGATATCGGCCACCACCGCCTCGCCGCAATGGTCGCGGCCCGGCAGCAGCAGGTGCCCTGGCTTCAAGCGGAAGAAGGTGATGGTGAGGCCGGCATCGATCGCGGCGCCGCGCACCGCGCCGGTCGTGCCATCGATGCCCGAAGGCAGATCGATCGCCACCACCGGAATGCCGGAGTCGTTGACGTGTCTGACAAGCGTGGCGGCCTCATCGCCGAGATCGCGCGACAGCCCGGCGCCGAACAGGCCGTCGACGACGAGCTGCTGGCCGGCAAGGCGGGCCGGCTCGGCACGGCCGATCGGCCCCTGCCAGCGCTCGGCCATGATTGCGGCATCGCCCGAAAGTCTGTCGCGGTTGCCGAGAAGCGCAACCTCGACCGGCCAGCCATCGACCCCGAGATGCCGGGCGACGACGTAGCCGTCGCCGCCATTGTTTCCCGGGCCGCACAACACCAATGTCGGACGCTTTTCCCAGCGCCTCATGATCTCCTGGGCAACCACCCGACCGGCGGCCTCCATGAGATCGAGCGAAGGCACCCCGACCTCCACAGCAAGCGCGTCTGCACGTGCCATGTCGCTGGGCGTCAGGAGCTCTATCGGCACGGTGGCGACCATCGATTGGCCCGAGGCTGAATTGGCACTGTGCAGCTGCTCAAAAATTGGTCAATTGCCCAATCTATAGGCCGATCAACGGACGGCGAACAGTCTGCATGGAATCCAAGCCACTGATAATGCTCCAAATTTCTCTCCCCCGCCAGTTGGCATGGGCCCTGCACTCGCCGTCGGACAGACGGTAACATTGCGCTGACCACCCGCCGGCCAGGATGAGGATGCATGAAGAAGATCGAGGCGATCATCAAACCCTTCAAGCTCGATGAGGTGAAGGAAGCCCTGCAGGAAGTCGGTCTGCAGGGCATAACAGTGACCGAAGCGAAAGGATTCGGACGGCAGAAAGGCCATACCGAGCTCTATCGCGGCGCCGAGTATGTCGTCGATTTCCTGCCGAAGGTGAAGATCGAAATCGTCATTGCCGACGAGCTAGTCGACAAGGCCGTCGAGGCCATCCAGACAGCCGCCCGAACGGGGCGAATCGGCGATGGCAAGATCTTCATCACCCCTGTAGAACAGGCCATCCGGATCCGAACGGGTGAAACCGGAACGGACGCGCTCTGAGGGTCCCGGCGCTTGCACGAAGCTCTACCAATCCGCTGAAAACATGGGGCAATCCACATGTCAAAGACCAAGAGCGCCGAATCGGTGCTCGCGATGTTCAAGGACAAGGACGTCAAATATGTCGATCTGCGCTTCACCGATCCGCGCGGGAAGATGCAGCATCTGACCATGGATGTCTCGCTGATCAACGAGGACGCCTTCGCCGACGGTATCATGTTCGACGGCTCTTCGATCGCCGGTTGGAAGGTGATCAACGAGTCGGACATGACGCTGATGCCCGATCCCGAGTCCGCTCACACCGACCCGTTCTATGCCCAGACCACCGCGGTGCTGTTCTGCGACATTCTCGATCCGGGCACTGGCGAGGCCTATGACCGCGATCCGCGGATGACGGCGAAGAAGGCAGAGGCCTTCCTCAAGCAGTCCAAGGTCGGCGAGACGGTCTATGTCGGGCCGGAGGCGGAATTCTTCATCTTCGACGACGTTCGCTTCACCACCGACCCTTACAATACCGGTTTCCGCATCGACTCGGTCGAGCTGCCGACCAATGCCGGCACCGAGTATGAGATGGGCAACCAGGGCCACCGGATGCGCACCAAGGGCGGCTATTTCCCGGTCAATCCGATGGACTCCGCCCAGGACATGCGCTCGGAGATGCTGTCGGTGATGGCCGAGATGGGCGTCGTGGTGGAAAAGCACCATCACGAGGTGGCGGCCGCCCAGCATGAGCTCGGCATGAAATTCGCCAACCTGGTGCGGATGGCGGATCACATGCAGATCTACAAATACGTCATCCAGAACGTCGCTCACGCCTATGGCAAGACCGCAACCTTCATGCCGAAGCCGGTCATGGGCGACAACGGCTCAGGCATGCATTGCCACTTCTCGATCTGGAACGAGGGACGGCCGCTCTTCGCCGGCAACCAATATGCCGATCTGTCGGAGACCTGCCTCTATTTCATCGGTGGTGTGATCAAGCACGCCAAGGCCTGCAACGCCTTCACCAATCCTTCGACCAACTCCTACAAGCGGCTGGTCCCGGGCTATGAGGCGCCGGTGCTGCTCGCCTATTCGTCGCGCAACCGGTCGGCGGCATGCCGCATCCCCTACACCACCAACCCCAAGGCCAAGCGGGTGGAGGTGCGCTTCCCCGATCCGTCGGCCAACCCCTATCTCGCCTTCTCGGCGGTCCTGATGGCCGGCCTCGATGGCATCCTCAACAAGATCCATCCCGGCGATCCGATCGACAAGAATCTCTACGATCTGCCGCCGGTCGAATTGAAGGAGATCCCGACGGTGTGCGGCTCGCTCAGGGAGGCCCTGACCTCGCTCGAGAACGACCGCGAGTTCCTCAAGAAGGGCGGCGTCTTCACCGACGACCAGATCGACTCCTATATCGAGCTCAAGAACGAGGAGCTGTCGCGTTTCGAGATGACGCCGCACCCGGTCGAGTTCGACATGTATTACAGCTGCTAGCAGCAGCCTGGTGCATCACTCGTCGGCCAGGCCGCGAAGGGCCTGGCCGAGGATCTGGCGGGAGCGGAACAGCACCAGCTCCCGCCAGGAATCGGTATCGGGGTAGAATGCCCGGCGGATATATTTCTTGACACGGATTGTCTCGGCATCGCTCCAGCCTGCATCGGGCCGATTGAGCTGGTGCCACTGCTCCTGACGCAGGCTGCCCAAGGTCGTCGACCAGGGAAAGCAGCCATACTCCAGCGTCAGGCACACGACGCGGTCGCCGAGCACCGCCTTCCAGCCATCCTCGACGAAGCCGAACTGGGCGTGCGAGCTGGTGGTGCCGGTCATGCTGTTGGTCAGCGACTCGCCGAACCAGTGGACCGCCCGTTGCTCCGGCAATGATCCGGGGGGATCACCGATCATCGCCTCGCCATAGCCATAGGGCCCAAGGCCGGTG
>JBKOZY010000430.1:0-8078 GCA_046726135.1 Pseudomonadota bacterium
GTTCGTTGGTTACGGTGCTTGACAGTACAAGGCCGCGACACCCGGAAAAGGTCGGCCGCCCGTCGACACCGTTGCTGCGCAAGCCGGACTGGATCAGGGTGAAGGCGCCGGGCTCGGCGGTGTTCAACGCCACCCGGGCGATCGTGCGCGAGAATGGTCTCGTCACCGTGTGTGAGGAGGCCAGCTGCCCCAATATCGGCGAGTGCTGGTCGCAGAAGCATGCGACCTTCATGATCCTGGGCGACACCTGCACCCGCGCCTGCGCCTTCTGCAATGTCAGGACCGGACTGCCGGGACCGCTCGATCCCGGCGAGCCGGCGCTGGTGGCCGATGCGGTGGCGCGGATGGGGCTGCGCCATTCGGTGATCACCTCGGTCGACCGGGACGATCTCGACGATGGCGGGGCGGGTCACTTCGCCGCCGTCATCGCGGCGATTCGGCGGCGCTCGCCGGAAACCACGATCGAAGTGCTCACCCCTGACTTCCTGAGGAAGCCTGGGGCGATGGAGATGGTGGTCGATGCCCGGCCGGACGTGTTCAACCACAATCTCGAGACGGTGCCGGGTCTCTATCTGACGATCCGGCCGGGTGCCCGCTATTTTCATTCGCTGCGGCTGCTGCAGAGCGTGAAGGAGCGCGATCCCTCGCTGTTCACCAAATCGGGGATCATGGTCGGCCTGGGCGAGACGCGCGAGCAGGTGCTTCAGGTCATGGACGACATGCGATCGGCCCAAGTCGATTTCATCACCATCGGGCAGTATCTCCAACCCACCCGCAAGCATGCGCCGATCGACCGGTTCGTCACGCCGGACGAGTTCAAGGCTTTCGAGACGATCGCCTATGCCAAGGGCTTCCTGATGGTGGCCTCGAGCCCGCTGACCCGCTCCTCGCACCATGCCGGGGAGGATTTCGCACGGCTGCGCCAGGCGCGGCAAACCGCCGGTGGCTGAGCCAGGCACCATCCTATGCCGCAGTTCCGGACGGGCCGCGTCCTTCCCTATAATCCGGCCGATCTCTATGCCATAGCGGCCGATGTGCAGTTCTATCCGACCTTCGTGCCGTTATGCCGGTCGGTCCGGATCTGGAACGCCAGCACCAGCGAGGATGGCAGCAGCGTGTTCACGGCGCGGATCGACATCGCCTATCCCAAGCTCGCGATCACCGAGAGCTTCGAGAGCGAGGTGACCTGCGATCCCACTCAGCTGTCGGTCAAGTCCTATTCGCTGAAGCCGCCCTTTCGCTATCTCGACAGCAGCTGGCGTTTCCTGCCGCAGCGCGGCGGCGGCACCAAGGTGATGATCGCGATCGATTACGAGCTGAAGAGCCGCATGCTGCAGATCCTGATGAGTGCGAGCTTCGATCTGGTGATGAGCCGGGTCATTGCGGCATTCGAGGTGAGGGCGGGGGAGTTGTACGGGAAGGCAGCCGGCAGTAGGCAATAGGCACGGCACCGCTCACGGCCTATTGCCTAATACCTATTGCCTCATTTCACGACCCCTTCAGCAATCCCATCGCCGCGAAACGCGCCTTCGAGATGCAGGCGCCGAAGCGCTTGCCGGCCTGGACCACCCGCCGGAAGCAGTCTCGCTTCTTCTTGGTCGGGCTTGCGGTGGCGTCGGCGGTGAACGCGGCATCGGTGACGACCGGCACCGGAACGCCGAAGGTGGCGGGCGGCAGGGGCCCTTCGATCGGGAAGCCAAGGGTTGCGAGATGGGCTCTGATCCGGCGGCAATATTCGACCGAGAGGAAGGAAAAACGCGTCTCGCCATGGCCGGCGCGGTACTTCATGACGGTGGTGCAGAGATCGCCGCCGGCCAACCGCCAGGCCTGCGCCAGATAGGTGACGCCGAGCCTGATATTGATATTCGGCTCGCGGAGCTCCTCCATGGTGCCGCGGAAGCCGAGCATGGCGGCGGTCCCGGGCAGGATCTGCATGAGGCCGACCTCGCCGGCGAGGCCCGATGCCATCGGATCATAGCCACTCTCGACCCGCATGACGGCATCGACGATCTGCCGCGGCACGCCGGCCCGCCGCGCTTCGCTCTCGGCGATCAGCCGGTAGCCGGTGATCTCGCTCACCCCGGCACCATGGGCGGCGAGCGGGGTCAAGGCTCCGATTGCCCCGAGACCAGCCAGCGCCAGGAGAAGCGTTCCCTTCATGCGACGAGCCCGCCCGAGTCGATCTGCGCCATCACCATGACCAGCGCCGTCCTGACGGCAAGCAGGCGGATGCGATCGCGACCCTGCTCACCAAACAGCATGCGGCGATGCAGTGTAGCATGCTCGCGGCGTGCTGCAGCGAGATGAACAAGGCCGACCGGCTTTTCCTTCGTGCCGCCATCCGGACCGGCGATCCCGGTGATGCCGACCGCGATGTCGGCGGGCGAGCGTTCGAGGGCGCCTTCGGCCATGGCACGGGCGACAGTCTCGCTCACCGCGCCGTCGCGGCGGATCAGCGCCTCGGATACGCCGACCATCTCGGTCTTGGCAGCGTTGGAATAGGTCACGTAGCCGCGCTCGACCACCGCCGAGGAGCCGGGAACGGCGGTCAGCGCCGCCGCGAGCAGGCCGCCGGTGCAGCTTTCGACGGTGGCCAGCATGAGCCCGCCGTCGCGACAGCGGTCGAGAACGTCCTTGACCTCGCGGATGAGCTTTCGATCGAATTCCATGCTCTACGATTCCCAGGGCAGCCGGACGGTAGCGGTGGCCATGGCAACCAGGCCCTCGCGGCGTCCGGTGAATCCCAGCTTCTCGCTGGTCGTGGCCTTAATTCCAATCCGGTCTCCCTTGATCCCGAGGATCGCCGAAAGTCTTTCCCGCATGGCGGCGACGTGCGGTGCGATCTTCGGCGCCTCGGCGACGATGGTGATGTCGACATTGGCAATCAGGCCGCCGCGCGCCGCCAGCAATTGCACGGCATGGCGCAGGAACACGGCCGAGTCGGCGCCGCGCCATTGCGGATCGGAGGGCGGGAAGTGGATGCCGATATCGCCTTCGCCGATGGCACCGAGAATGGCGTCGGTCACGGCATGGAGAGGCGCATCGGCATCGGAATGACCGGAGAGGCGGTGGCTATGGGGAATGCGGACGCCGCACAGCATGACGGCATCGCCCGGCTCGAAGCCATGGACGTCGAAGCCCTGGCCGACCCGGATATCGCCGGTCGCCAGCATGGTCTCGGCGCTCAGGCGCAACTCGGCCTCGCTGAGATCGGCGGCGGTGGTGAGCTTGCGGTTATCGGGCGCGCCGGCCACCACGGCAACGGTGAGCCCGGCCCATTCGGCGATGGATGCATCGTCGGTCATGTCGGTGACCTCAACCTCGGCGGCACGGCGGTGGGCGGCACGAATGAGGTCGTAGCGAAAACCCTGGGGCGTTTGCACCGCCATCAGGCCGGTGCGGTTAACGGTTGAGCGGACAAGGTGCTCCTCAACGCGCTTCAGGGTATCGGCAACCGGCAGCCCCGGGATCGCAGCCGGATGAGTGTCGAGCGCCGAAATCACTCGCGATATCAAGGTGTTACTGACGAATGGGCGGGCCGCGTCATGGATCAGCACGCGCTCCGGCGGGGTCGCCGACAGGGCCTCGAGGCCATTGCGGGCGGATGCCTGGCGGCTGGTGCCGCCCAGCACCGGCGGCGGCAGGTCGAGACCGTCCAGCGCCTGGCGGCAAAGCGGCTCGTGACCTTCGCCGATCACCAGCTGGATGCGATCGACGGCAGGATGACGGGCGAAGGCAAGGGTGGTCAGCCGGAGCACAGGTTGACCGCCAAGCTTCTGGTATTGCTTGGGAATATCACCCCCAACGCGGCTTCCGGAGCCAGCGGCGACGATGACGACGGCGGTGGTCATTGAAATGCTCCTAGGCCTTTGATCAATAGCGGGAATCGAGGCAGTAGGCATTAGGCAATAGGCAGATTACTTGCTTGCCCTTCAGCCTACTGCCTAACTGACCACTGCCTAACGAGATCGCGTCCATTTGACGGGTTGTTCGCTGGTGATGGTCGCGCTAGGTTTGCTGCCGCAAAACTAATCATGATCAGGTTCTGCACAATTTATGGGCATTACCGCCGCCACTCTGATCGAGGCGTTGCCCTGTCCGGTGATCGTTGTCGATGCCGAGCAGGCGATCACCTATGCCAATGGCGCGGCCGAATATTTCTTCGCCGCCAGCCAGAGCGTGCTGAAGCGGCTCCGCCTCGTGGATGTGGTGCCGTTCTCGAGCCCGCTGATCGGGCTGCTCACCCAGGTCAGGCAGGAGAACGCCCGGATCAACGAATATGCGGTGCATGTCGGCACGCCACGCACCGGCGGCGAGCGGGTCGTCGATGTCCAGGCGGCGCCGGTGCCGGACGAGCCGGGCACCATCCTCATGGTGCTGCTCGAGCGCGCCGCAGCCGAGCGGCTGGACCGCCAGCTCACCCACCGCAAATCGGCCCGCTCGGTGTCCGGCCTCGCCTCGATGCTGGCGCATGAGATCAAGAATCCGCTGTCCGGCATTCGCGGCGCGGCACAGCTGATCGAGCCGGCGCTCCACGCCGAGGACCGCGAATTCACCCGGCTGATCTGTGCCGAGACCGACCGCATCCGCGATCTTCTCGACCAGATGGAAGTGTTCTCCGACGACCGCCCGCCGCAGCTCGGGCCGGTCAATCTCCATGCGGTGCTCGACCATGTCGAGCAGCTGGCGCGGGCGGGTTTCGCGCGCGGCGTGGCGATCCGACAGGAATACGACCCGTCCTTGCCCTTCGCCCAGGGCAATCGCGATCAGCTGGTGCAGGTGTTCCTCAATCTTGCGAAGAATGCCGCCGAGGCGATCGAGGAGGGGGCGGCCCAGGGCGAGATCGTGTTCCAGACGGCGTTCCGGCCGGGCATCCGGATGGGGGTGCCGGGATCGCCGGAGCGCATCTCGCTGCCGCTCGAGGTCTGCGTTCACGACACCGGCGCCGGCATTCATGACGACATCCTGCCGCATCTGTTCGATCCCTTCGTCACCTCGAAGTCGAACGGCAAGGGCCTCGGCCTGGCGCTGGTCGCCAAGATCATCCGCGACCATGGCGGCATGATCGACTGCCGCTCGACGAGCCGCCGAACGACCTTCCGCGTGCTTCTTCCGATGGCCGGACGACAGGCCGGGCCATGACGCCCGCGACCATTCTCATCGCCGATGACGACAGCGCGATCCGCACCGTGCTCACCCAGGCATTCGGCCGGGCCGGCTACAATGTGCGGGCCACCGGCAATGCCGCGACGCTGTGGCGCTGGGTGGCGGAAGGGGAGGGCGATGCGGTCGTCACCGATGTGGTGCTGCCGGATGAGAGCGGTTTCGACCTGCTGCCGCGGCTGAAAAAGGCGCGGCCGCTGCTGCCGGTTCTGGTGATGAGCGCCAAGAACACCATGATGACGGCGATCACCGCGGCCGAGCGCGGCGCTTATGAGTATCTGCCGAAGCCCTTCGATCTCAACGATCTGATCCGCCTGACCGGGCGGGCGATCGAGGATTCGCGGCGGCAGCGGGCGGGACATCGGCCACCGGCGAGCGAGGTGGCGGGCGACAATCTGCCGATCGTCGGCCGTTCGCCGGCGATGCAGGAGATCTACCGGGTCATCGGGCGGATGACGCAGACCGATCTCACCGTCACCATCATCGGCGAGAGCGGCACCGGCAAGGAGCTGGTGGCGCGGGCGCTGCACGAGTTCGGCAAGCGGCGGCGCGGTCCGTTCGTCGCGGTCAATATGGCGGCGATCCCGCGGGAGCTCATCGAATCGGAGCTGTTCGGCCACGAGAAGGGCTCGTTCACCGGGGCGGCGCAGCGCTATGCCGGGCGTTTCGAGCAGGCGCAGGGCGGCACGCTGTTCCTCGACGAGATCGGCGACATGCCGATGGAGGCGCAGACCAGGCTCCTGCGCGTCCTGCAGGAGGGGGAGTATCACACGGTCGGCGGCACACGGCCGATCCGCACCGATGTCCGAATTATTGCAGCGACCCATCGCGACCTCCGCCAGCTGATCGCCCAGGGGCAGTTTCGCGAGGATCTGTTCTTCCGGCTCAATGTCGTGCCGATCCGGCTGCCGCCCTTGCGCGAGCGGCCGGGCGACATCCCGGATCTGGTGCAGTATTTCCTGACCGTCGCGGCGCGCGAGGGCCTGCCGCAGAAGACGCTGTCGCAAGGGGCGATTGAGCGGCTGATGCAGCATCGCTGGCCGGGCAATATCCGCGAGCTCGAAAATCTGATCCGGCGGGTGATGGCGGTTCATCCGGGCGAGGAGATCTCGGCCCAGGTGATCGAGGAGGAGCTGGTCAGCGCCTTTGCCGCGGCGCGGCCGGTCGACGAGGTCGCGGCGCCCGAGACGCTGTCGGAATTCGCGGAAGGCTATCTCAACCGCTATTTCGCCCAGCATGCGCCGGCCCTGCCGCCGCCCGGACTCTATCAGCGGATGCTGCGCGAGCTCGAGCTGCCGCTGATCAGCGCGGCGCTGGCCGCCACCCAGGGCAACCAGATCCGCGCCGCCGAGCTTCTCGGCATCAACCGCAACACGCTCAGGACACGGATCCGCGATCTCGGCATCCGCGTCGTCCGCGGGGCAGGTTAACCCGAAAACTTTCGCAGTGCTGTGCCGAACGGCACAGCTGGCTCGCGCTTATCGCGGTATAAATCCTGCTGATCGAAGGCGTGTCCGGGGGCCGACATGGTGTACAGCACAACCACGCACGTTCGGAAAGCATGCGTGACGGACAACCTCAGTCCGCTTCCGCCGAATACCGTCATACGCGCGGCGATCTGTTTCAGGCGCTGCCCTACCGCTTGCTCGATACGCTCAACTGCCGATGCGAGGTGGAGCCGCCGGAGAGCATTGACAATATCAATGACCGCGAGAGTGCCTATCTCGCCAAGTTGTCGAAGGAGGCGATGGACCCGTTCGACACCATGCTCGGCCTCGTCGCCCTCTCTCAGGATCCGAAAGCCAAAGAGTTCACGCCGCTGATGAATCTGGGCGTGCCCGACAATCAGGCGTGGCGCCTGCTCAAGAATCTGCGGATGCATGGCGCAATGATCACCACGCTTGATAGCCAGATCGATTTGATGAAACACGCTGACCTTGGCAAGAAGGAGCAAGCTCTTCTGACTCATCTGAAAGAGCTGCAGCTCAATCAGGACAGGGCCGCCACGGAATTGATGGAACTGACAGGGTACCGGAAAGAGAAGCTCACCGTTCACGTCGATCAGAAGGAAGCGAGCGCCTTTGCGAAAGCCCTGAGGACCGCGTGGGAGCGGGTTCGAACAGGCGACGACAGCGAGCCGGTTACCATTCTCGAGGAAGAACTCACACGCGGTAGGGACGAGCTGCGAGCGTCTGTTGGCACCGCCGAGCAGAGGAAACTTGCTGCAGACCTCATATGCGTTCGCGAGACCTTCGAGCAAGCGGGACAGATCGCCGAAGGACCCCTCGCGAGAATCGCGGCGTGGGCAGTTCGCAAGCTCGGCATGGACGCCCCCGCGGATCATGCTGCCGTCGTCGCCGGCATCGTAAATGAAAAGAGCACGGCGGAGCGAGAGAGACTGCTTTCCTCACTACTCGGCGGCATTGCGAAACAAATCCACGGCACCGGATCCTCGGATGAAGTCAAGCGTGCCATGGAGGAAATCATAAGGCACAGAGACTCACGAGAACCTGATCTGGCAAAGATCAATCATGTACAGAGCCGCAGGGAGATAATCGCAGCGATTCACGATATTGCGGGCTGGTTTCCGCCAGGTGTGAGCGATGAGGAGTTCAAGACGAGCGTCAGGAAAGCGTTCATCGGCCGTCTCTCCGTGCAAAGGGTGTTCGATGTTTTCCGTCATGCGGATGCAGTTCGACTGCAGGGCAGGAGCGCGCTGTTTCGGGATGCCTTGCGCGAAGCTCTTGCCGAAATTGCGAGTCCGGTTCTGGACCGGATCGACGACGGCTTCGCGGATACAGAAGTTCAATCAAGCTGAGAACAAGGATATTGATACCTCAGGGGGATCACATGGGGGACAAGGGGCTTTCACCAACTCATTCGACTCCAGTTGCGGGGTTCAAATGTGCAACCGT
>JBKOZY010000431.1:0-1812 GCA_046726135.1 Pseudomonadota bacterium
GGTCTATCGCCTGTCCCAGGCGGCGCGCGAAGGCAGGGCAGCGCATGAGGAATTTCGCCTGTCGCCCGGATCGGCGGCTGGCCTGGCGCGCCAGGACAGGCCGGCCTGGATCCGCGCCCAGATCAGGCCCGTCAGTCTGCCCACCGGATCGACACACACGCTGTGGCGCCTCATCGACCTGACCGATGACCGCGCCCGCCAGGAGGAAGCCTTTGGCCATCTCCAGTATATCATCAATTATCTCGACCATGCGCCGGCGGGATTCTTCTCGACCGCTCCCGACGGTGAGATCGTCTATGTCAACGCCACTCTCGCGGGCTGGCTCGACGTCGATCTTGATCGGACGACCGATGGCACCTTCAAGCTCGACCAGCTCGTCACCGCCGAGGGTGCCCGGCGCATTGCCAGGATCGAGCCGGTGCCCGGCGGCGTCAGGGTCGCGAACTTCGATCTCGATCTGCAGGACAGGGACGGCAAGCCGATCCCGGTCCATATCATTCACCGCGTCGATTTCAGCGCCGATGGCCAGCCGCTGCCGTCGCGCTCGCTGGTGCTCGACCGCCGCGGCCGGGAGAGCGAGTCGGTGGGCGGCGGCGACGTCAAGATTGCGCGATTGATCAACAATGCGCCGATCGGCATCGTCCAGATCGACCGCGACGGTAAGATCCTGTCGATGAATGCCGCCTTCACCCAAATGGCGGAGATGGCGCGGCTCGGCAGCACCCTGTCGCAGACCATCGCCGACAGCCATCGCCGCGCATTCGCCGATGCCCTCGCAGCCACTTTGCAGGGCGAGGTGCCGGAACCCATCGATTTCGCGTTCGCCGGCGAGCCGCAGCGAACTGGGCAGCTGTTTTTTGGCCGGTTCGATGCCGGCAGCGCCGCAGCGCTCACACTTTATGCCACCGATACCACTCGTCATTCCTCTCTCGAGGTGCAGCTCGCTCAAAGCCGCAAGATGCTGGCGATCGGCCAATTGGCCGGCGGCGTCGCCCATGACTTCAACAATGTGCTGACTGCCATCATCGGTTTCTCCGATCTGCTGCTCGCCCGCCACAAGCCGACCGATCCGTCCTTCCCCGACCTCATGAACATCAAGCAGAACGCCAACCGGGCGGCCAATCTGGTGCGTCAGCTGCTCGCGTTCTCGCGCCGCCAGACGCTCCGGCCGGAGATCACCTCGCTTAGCGACATCATCGCCGATCTCGGCCATCTGCTGGGCCGGCTGCTCGGCGAGAAGGTCGAGCTCAAGATCATCCATGGCCGCGACATCGGTCTGGTGAAGGTCGACATCAACCAGTTCGAGCAGGTGATCATCAATCTGGCGGTCAATGCCCGCGACGCCATGCCGAAAGGCGGCGTGCTCACCATCCGCACCGCCAATCTCGACGAGGACGAGGCGCGCAATGTGAGGCCGGGGCTGCTGCCTCCAGGCGACTACGTGGTATGCGAGGTCGAGGATAGCGGTACCGGCATGCCGCCCGACGTGCTGGAGAAGATATTCGAGCCGTTCTTCACCACCAAGGAGGTTGGCAAGGGCACCGGACTCGGCCTTTCCACCGTCTATGGCATCATCAAGCAGACCGGCGGTTTCATCTTTTGCGACAGCGAAGTGGGTCGCGGCACGGTCTTCCGTATCTATCTTCAACGGCATTCCGGGGCCGAGCGCGAAATTGCTGCAGCGCAGCAAGTGGAAAGCCGCAGAGATGAAGGGACCGCTGATCTCACGGGCATGGGCACAATCCTGCTGGTCGAGGACGAAGATGCCGTCCGCTCCTTTGCATCGCGCGCCCTGCAGTCGCGCGGCTACAC
>JBKOZY010000432.1:0-13589 GCA_046726135.1 Pseudomonadota bacterium
GCCGCGGACCGAGAAGGTGACGATTGCCGCCGGATCGCGGCCGAGATCATGAAGGGTGACGCCGGGAATGCTCCGGAGCGCGGCGCGAAGCCCGCCCGCCACCGCCCGGGCGCGCTCGGCAATGGCATCGATCCCGAGGGCGAGCGCATAGTCGATGGCGACCCCCAGGCCGAGCCGCGCCGCATAATTGTTCTCCCATGTCTCGTAACGGCGGGCATCCGGCCTGAGCTCATAACGGTCCGGGGCAACCCATGGCGCGCCGAAATGGTCGATCAGCGGCGGCTCCAGCCGCTGCAGCAGCGCGCGGCGGATATAGAGGAAGCCGGTGCCGCGGGGGCCGCGGAGGAATTTGCGGCCGGGCGCCGAGAGCATGTCGCAGCCCAGCACATCGACATCGACCGGCATCTGCCCGACCGCCTGGCAGGCATCGAGCAGATAGGGAATGCCATGAGCGCGGGCGATGCGCCCGACCGCGGCAGCGGGATTGACGAGGCCGCCATTGGTCGGCACCCAGGTCATGGCGATGAGCCGCACCCGCTTGTCGATCATGCGCTCCAGCGCTGCCGGATCGAGCACGCCGTCGGCATCGTCGGGAATGACCTCGATCACCGCGCCGGTGCGCTTGGCCACCTGCAGGAACGCCACATAATTGGCGGCATATTCGGCGCGGGCGGTGAGGATGCGGTCACCAGCACGGAAGGGCAGGCTGTAAAAGCCCATCTGCCAGGCCACGGTGGCGTTGAGGGTGAGCGCGATTTCGTCGCTCTCGGCGCCGAGCAGGCGGGCGACGCTGTCATAAACTCGATCGAGGCGGGCTTCCGCTTCATCGGCCGCCTCATAGCCGCCGATCTCTGCCTCGCGCCGGAGGTGATCGACCATGACATCGAGAACGGGAGCGGGCATGAGGGCCGCACCCGCATTGTTGAAATGAATGCGAGCGGCAACGCCCGGTGTCTCGGCGCGCAGGCGCGCAATTTCCAGCACCATGGGCGACCGTCCCCCGCCGCTCCTGCTACTGCAGCCGCTTCACTTCCGCGAACTCCCCATCGGCGGCCAGGATCCTGATCGAGAAGGGCTTGCCGTCGCGGGTGGCGCTGAAGCCCAGCGTGTCGCCGGAGCAGCTCTCGGCCTTGATGTCCTTGAAGCCGAAGTCGGCGACGATCACCTGTGCCTTTTCACAATCGACGGCATTGACCGGCACCGCATTGGCAACCTGCTGGGCCTTCGGCCTCGCGCGGGCCTGACGCCGCTCGCGGGCCGGCGGCTCGGATGACCCGAGGCTGCCGAACAGCCCGTCAAAGGGCCAGAAGCGCTGCGCCGCCGAGACTTCCGGAACCGCGATGACAAGCACCACCGCAAATCCGGCAATGAACAGTTCCGATTTGGCAAAGTTCCCCATGGAAATACCCGCTTCTACCGACCGTCCAAGATGTCAGGCTAGCAAATAATAGGTTAATGAAATGCGTTGTTTTTGCCACAGTCGAACATCTTTTGCGATGCCGCACGGATAACGATTGCTCATTGCTTGACTGTTGCATCGCAGGCAACAGCCATGCGCCAACTCTACTCGAGCGAGCTTTGCTTCTGGGGCGGCTGCAGCCGCGAGACGGCCGCGGTCAGGGCATCGAGCCGCTTGTCGACGGCATCGAACCGCTTCTCGACGGCATCGAACCGCGTATCGACGGCATCGAACCGCGCTCCGAAGCGCTCCTCGATGCGTGCCACCGTTTCTGATGTCTCTGTTGTGGTGATGAAGAGATAGCCGAAGCAGCCGATCACAATCACGACAGAGGTGGCAAAGACCCTGGTCATGATGGAAAGCTGCTCACGCACGCCCTTGAAGGCCAAGGACGCCTCGCGGAAGGTCGTGATCTCCTCGCCGGCCCGGATGAACGCCACCGCACGCTCAAAGTCGCGATGAGTGAAGGGACGCTCATCGTCGCGTTCCATCCGCTCACCATAATATTCAGCCGAGTCGCCCATCTCGCAAATTTGGCTCGCAGCCATCCCCCAAGAAGCAACCACAGGCTGCATTTAGTACCCCGTGCGGTTGCAATGTCAATCACGAAAATCCGCGATAGACGAGGGTCGAGAACATCCCCGCCGCCATGTGAAAGAGATTGTGGCAGTGGAAAGCCCAGAGCCCCGGATTGTCGGCATCGAACACCACCTTCACCGTCGCCTCGGGCGGCACCATGATGCTGTCGCGCAGCGCGCCGTCGATCGCCCTGCCATTGATCTCGGTGACCTGGAAGATGTGCCCGTGCAGATGCATGGGATGCGACATCGGCGTCTGATTGCGGAACACGATCTCGACCCGCTCGCCATGGTTCACGGTGGCCGGCTGGCCGCCCATGCCGTCGATCGGCATGCCCCAGCGATAGCCCATCATCGTGCCTTCGAGGGCGACCGGAATCGAGCGGTCGATCGGCTTCCTCGGCAAGGGCGCCAATGCTTTCAGCATCATCTCCTGCGCCAGCCCGACCACCGGCCCTGCCGCCTCGCCGGTCGTCGGGACCTTGCCCACCGCAGCGCCGGCCGGCCTGAGAATGATGCCGGCGCGCAACGGGCGGCCTTCGCCGAGCGCCAGAACCGGCACCGCCTTGCCGTCGCCGGGAAGCTCGATCTCGACGTCGGCGCGCTGCGCTATGCCGATCGGAAAACGGTTGCCGGTCAAGGGAACGATCGGATTGCCGTCGACGGCGACGAGCGAACCCTGAAGCGGCCCGAGATCGATGGTGAAATTGCTCGAGGCGCCGGCATTGATGATGCGCAGGCGGACCCGGCCGCGCCGCTCGACATCGATGACCGCAGGATCATCGAGAGTGCGGTCATTGGCGAGATAGGCGTCATAGTCGACATCGTTGAGATCGGGACCGCCATGGTCCATATGCATCGCCGTGCCGCTATCGGGCGGCTTGCGCAGGGTCGCGAAGATCTCCTCGGGAACCTGCCAGGAGAAGTCGCCGAGCAGCACCACCACCTCCTGCACGTCCCTGCCCTTGAGGCTTGCCTCGCGGATGATCAGCGGCGCCGCCAGCAGGTCCTGCTCCTGGAGCCCGAAATGGGAATGCATGAAGCGGGTGCCCGACGGTGTGGCTGGAAATTTATAGTCGTAAGTGGCGCCCGGCGGGATTGGCGGTTGCGAGATATGGGGGACGCCGTCCTGCCGCCACGGGCAGGTCATCCCATGCCAATGGATTCCGGTCGGCACCTTGAGACCGTTCTCCAGCCGGACGTCGAACATGTCGCCTTCATCGAGGGTGAGGCCGAATGCGCCCGAGCCGTCGCTCACGCCATAACGCGTCGCCGCCTTGCCGGCGACCTCGATCTCACGGGTCGCGGTCCGCAGCGTCCTGGTGCCCCCGGCCCCTCTGGCGGCGGACACCATGCCGGCAAGCGCCAGGCCGGTCGTTCCGGTGAGAAAAGCCCGCCGTGAGAACTTCATCGTGACATCCCTTCTCATTCCGCGGTCAGGATCTGAATGATCCTCCATTGCTCCGCCAGCTCGCTGACGCGGGCCTTTTCGGCAGCAGCCTCGAGGATCGTCCGCGCTTTCTCTCCGGCTTCTCCTCCCTTGTCCATCATGCCTTTTAGCACTCCCAGCACGGCTTCGAAGGTCAAGCTGTACCTCACCCTTTCATGATCGTCCCAGCACCGAAGGGTCATTAGCAGAGGAGAGCAGTGGTCGTCATTCTCGCGCGTAACATCGGCATTGGCGACCAGCAGTCGGTAAGTGATGCCATACTCGCCTTTCGCCGTCGCCAAGATAAGCGGCGTGTTGCCACGCTTGTCAGGCTGATCAACGTCGATCCTCTGGCAACATGCCAGCAGCAGATCGACACGATCATGGTCACCCCTGAGGGTCGCAAGCGTGAGCGGGGTAAAGCCCTGCGCGTCAAAGCCATTGATGATTCCCGGATTGTGCCCGTCGGCCCGACGCAATAACGTCCTGAATTCTGCCTCACAAAGCTTGTCGTCAATGGCCGCGGTGATTGCATCGGTTGTCGGGGGGACGGCATTCTCAATGACGGGCAGGGCGGCGAGAGTGGAAAGCAGCACACCACGCGGGCTTGGTCGGTCCGGAGCCGGCGCCTCGACTGAGGTTGTCTCGCGACGTAGGAACAATTCGACATCGGCCAGGGGACGAAGCAGACGAGCGAAGCCGGTATCCATCCAAATCTCCTGCTTTCGAGAGGATGGATTATCGCTTACCCGATTCGACCGGGCGGGCTGTCTCAAACAGCACAGCGCCGTCACGATTTCAGCAGCACCCCGCCGTCGACGACAAGATCGATGCCGGTGATGTAGGAGGCGGCATCGGACAGCAGGAACAGCGCCGGGTTGGCCAGGTCCTCGGGGCTCGCCACCCGGCCAAGCGGCACCCACCGGCCAACCGCGGCGATCTTCTCCGCAGTGTTCCAGCGGTCCTGCATCGGCGTCAGCGTCGGCCCGGGATAGATGGCGTTGGAGCGTATCCGATCGCCGGCCAGCTGCATGGCGAGCGAGCGCGACAGCGCCCCGACACCGGCCTTCGACGTCGAATAGGCGTCCTGTGGGACGGGATCGCCCCTGAGGCACTGGATGGTCGAGAAATGCACCATCGCGCCCCCGCCGGCCTTGCGCATATGGGGCACGACGGCGCGGGCGGTGTGGACCATGGATTTGAGATTGATGGCGAAGACCTGGTCCCAGATGGCAAGGTCCATATCGAGCAGCGAGGCGTCGCGGCCGAACCACAACACGCCGGCGATATTGGCGAGATAGTCGAGCCGCTCGAAGCGCTCGGCCGCGGCATCGATGGTGCGGCGGACAAAGCTTTCATCGGTGAGGTCGCCCTGGGCATAGAGCACCCGCTCGCCAAAGCGGCCGAGGTCCTCGGGCTTCGGCTTGACGTCGATCATCGCCACCGCACCGCCAGCCGTGAGGATGCCGTGCGCCACCGCCTTTCCCATGCCACCGGCCGCGCCCGTCACCACGGCGGCGCGGCCGGTGAAGTCGTATTGCAGCATCATCAGCTCGCTGTCGACATCGCCTTCTCGGCAGCGGCAATCGCCGCCTGACGCCGCTTGATCTCCTCGCCGATCGGCGGCCCGTTGAACCGCTTGTCATGCAGCACGAAGAGCAGGATGGCGACGATGATTGCCGCAATCACCGTGAAAGCGAGATTGCCCGAGAAATAATAGACGATGCCGACGGTGATCACGCCGAACAGCGCGCCGATCGGCCGATTGCCCTCCATGGTGAACCAGAAGGCGGTCAGCGCGACGAGCATCACCACGATCAGATAGCCGACCTTTTCCTGTGGCGGCTGCACGCCGACGAAGATCAGCACGGCACAGCCGATCACCGCCAGCACCGCGATCAGGATGGAGAAGCTGCCGAGATTGAACGGCCCCTTGTTGGTCCAGCCGCCGGCGAGCTCCGCCTTCATCGCCGCGGCGACCGGCAACAGATAGCTCAGATAGAGGAACACCGCGCAGCCGGTGGACAGGACCAGGAAGGCGCCGCCATAGAGCGTGGCGACGATGGCCAGCACGCCGCCGACCCAGATCGCCGCCCCAGGGGTGCGCAGCTGCGGGTCGACGTAGCGCAGGACGTGCGAGAAGGGCAGGCCGCCATCACGGGCGAAAGCGTACATCATGCGCGAGCATGAGGTGAGCCCGGCCAGCGCGCAGAGGAAATTCGAGACGACGATGCCGATGATGATCGCCGCCTTGAGGATGAAGGGCATGGCCGAAACGCTTATCAGCCAGTTGAACGAGTTCCAGCCCTGCTTGGCGCCGGCAGTCACACCGTCGACCACCGTGTTGGTCGCCGGGTCGGTCTGGTCGGGCAGCGCCAGCACCATGGCGCAGACCATGAGGTAGCCGAAGAGTCCCGACCACCACACCGAGCGGATCATGCCCTTGGGCACCTCGACCTGGGCGTTGCGGGTCTCTTCCGACGTATGGGCCGAGGCATCGAAGCCGGTGATGGTGTAGACCGCGTGCAAGAGCCCGAGGCCGAGCACGTAGATCATCACCGTCGCCTGCGGCCACACATCGCCGCCGGCAGACCCGGTGAAGTTGGTATAGGTGAACAGCCGGCCGAAATTGAGCGACGGAGCGAAGGCGAGCAGCGCCAGCGTCAGGACGATCGCGGTGGCGAAGATGAGATAGCCGCTGAAATCGGTGACGATGGTGGTCAGTCTGAGAAAGCGGTGATTGAGCAGCGCCTGGACGGCGGTGACCAGGGTGATGAAGATGGTCTGCACCCACCAGCCGGTCGAGAATTCGCCCGAAGGCACCCAGTTGGTGACGTCCATGCCCACCACCTGGGCGAGGAACAGGTCGCGGAAGAGATTGAACAAGCCCCAATTCACCGACGATACGACGAACATGAGCCCGAGCAGATTGAACCATGCCGCCGCCCAGCCGAAGCCGCGGCCGCCAAAGATCGAGGCCCAGTGATAGATGCCCCCGGCGGTCGGGTAGGACGAGGCAACCTGGCCCATGGCCACCGCCACGACCAGCGCGAAGATGCTGCCGATCACCCACATGATGCCGATGGCAGCGCCGCCGCCGGCGCTCAATGCCGCCGGAAAGGCGGTCAGGCCGCCGGCAACGATGCAGATGATGGCGAAGGATATCGCGAAGTTCTGAAACGCGCCCATGCGGCGTGACAGCTCCTGCGCATAGCCCATCTCATGGAGGATTTTCACGTCCTCGCTGACGCGTGATTGTTGGTCGGCCATAACCCTCCCAGTGCCATGACGAAACGATGACCAGGGTAAGGGGAAAAATGCGTGGAGGGAATAGGGGGCCATAGGGCAGTCGGCATTAGGCATTAGGCCGTGTTCGGTGCTCTACCCTACTGCCTACTGCCTACTGCCTTTAGGCGAGATCGAGGTTCTGACGGTGGCGGATGAACGGTGAATAAACCGGCGCATCCCCGGAAATCCGCCCGGATTGCTGCCACTCCGCCATCCGGTTGAACGGGATGACGGGTCGCCGATCAAGGTCGATGAGAGCATGGCGGAAGTCCTCGGCGACGCCCTTCAGCCTGGTCTCGACGACCGCGGGGTCGGAATAACGAAGGCCCGCCTCGACCCCATAGGCGACGAATGGCACAAGGACCGAATAGCCGACATAGGCGAGCGAGAATTGGACCGGCCACAGCAGGAGATCGATGTCGCCGCTGCGGCCGTTGAAGGCATAGGTGTCGGCATTGGTGCCGACCGTCAGCGACAGCATGGCACGTTTGCCGGCGAACCGCCCGTTCTCGAAGCGCTTCCGGCTGGCATAGACCTCGCCGTAGATGAAGACCCGATCGATCCAGCCTTTCAACATGGCCGGCGGCAGGTGCCACCACATGGGATATTGCAGCACCAGGAGATCGGCGCGGTCGAGCCTCGCAATCTCGTCGCGGACGATTGCCGGGATCGTGCCTTCGGTGGAGGCCTGGTGCTGCTCCGCCTGGACATCGAAGCGCGACGGATCGCGCCGGCCTTCATAATGCTCGCCCCGCTCGCATGGGTCGAAGCCCATGGCATATAGATCGGAGAAGGTGACGCTCCAGCCTTGCGCCGCCAAGGTGTTGGCCGCGAGGCGCGCGAGATGGGCGTTGTAGGATTGCGGCTCCGGATGGGCAAGCACGACATGGGCAGAGCCGCTCACGGGCTCTTCCCTCCGGCCTTCAGCCGCGTCGCCTCGAGCAGGCCCTTGCGCTTGGCCTCGTAATAATAGCCGCTCGAATAGAGTCGCACCGCGCGCTCGCTGTTGCCGCCGGCCACCAGAAAGGCGCCGGCGAGATAGCGCCCGCCGAAGCGCAGATTGGTCTCGGGATTGAGCAGCCCCACCGCCGGGCCGCGATAGCCCATGCTGCGCGCCGTTTCGTATTTGATCTGCATCAGCCCCCAATGGCCGCCATGAAAGGCGCGGGCATTGTAGTTGCTCTCCCGCTTGATGATCCGGTGGAGCAGTGCCTCGGGCACGCCGTGCTCGGCCGCCGCCGTGGTGATCATCGCGGTCAGCTGGGCCGACGGCCCGGCGGCCTTCACGGCATCGGACAGGCCGGTCATGAGCCCGATCACAATCAGAATGAACCCCATGCCTCGGGTCATTCACCCAATCCTCGCTGGACAGTCCCACCCTTGAACGCTGCTATGCCGTATGCTGCGAAAAGGGCAACATCCTGGCAAATCGCGACTTATCAGCCGCCTGAGCCGCCGGGCGCTGCTTGCCCGAGGCGGCGCCCTCGGCGCCGCGCTCGGCGCGCCCGTGATCTTCCGTCCCTTGCTCAGCCGCGCCGCCGACCGCCCGGCGATCACCCATGGCATTCAGTCGGGCGATGTCGGAAGCGATGGCGCCATCATCTGGGCAAGGGCCGACCGGCCGAGCCGCATGCGTGTCGATTTCTCGACCGCCGAAGGTTTCAAGGAGATCCTCGGAACGGCCTATGCCGATGCCCTGCCGGACGACGACCTGACGGCGAAGGTGGCGCTTGCCGAACTGCCGCCGGGGCAGGAGATCTTCTACCGCGTTGCCATGGAAAACCTTGCCGAGCCGACCATCGTCGGCGAGCCGATGGTGGGACGCTTCCGCTCCGTCCCGGCCGATCGCCGCGATGTCAGCTTCTGCTGGTCGGCCGACACTTGCGGCCAGGGATGGGGCATCGATCCGGCCCGCGGCGGCTTGCGGACCTATGCCACCATGCTCGCGCATCGCCCCGATTTTTTCGTCCATAGCGGCGACACGATCTATGCCGACGGCCCGATCCTCGCCGAGATCGCACTGGCCGATGGCACCATCTGGCGGAACATCGTCACTGAGGCGAAGTCGAAGCCGGCGGAGAGCCTCGAGGATTTCCGCGGCAATTACCGCTACAACCTGCTCGATGCCAATGTCCGGGCCTTCAATGCGCAAGTCCCGATCCTCGCCCAGTGGGACGACCACGAGGTCGCCAACAACTGGTCGCCTGAGACCGCGGGGGCGCTGGCGGCGCGGGCAGTTCGCGCCTTCCATAATTATATGCCGATCCGCCCCACGCCGTTCCAATCAGCGCGTATCTATCGGCGCATCGGTTACGGACCGCTGCTCGATCTGTTCATGATCGACATGCGCAGCTATCGCGGTCCGAATGGCGACAATCGGGAGGCGGTCTATGGTCCGGCGAGCCATTTCCTCGGCCCGGCACAGATCGCCTGGCTGAAGCGGGAGCTTCAATCGTCGCGGGCGCTGTGGAAAGTCATCGCCGCCGACATGCCGATCGGGCTCTATGTGATGAATGACTTCGCCCGCCGATCCGGCAGCGAGGCGGTCGCCCAGGGCGATGGCGGCCCGCCGCTCGGCCGCGAGATCGAAATTGCCGATCTCCTGTCGTTCATCAAGCGCCGGAAGATCCGCAACACGCTGTGGATCACCGCCGACGTCCATTACACCGCGGCGCATTATTACGACCCGGCGAAGGCCCGCTTCAGCGATTTCGATCCGTTCTGGGAATTCGTTTCCGGCCCGCTTCATGCCGGCACTTTCGGCCCCAACGAGCTCGACCCGACCTTCGGGCCCGAGGCGGTGTTCGTGAAGGCGCCGACACGCGAGCAGGGGGTGAATCTGCCGCCCTCGGCCGGGCTGCAGTTCTTCGGCCATGTCCAGATCGACGGCAGAACCGGGGCGCTCACCGTGCTCCTGCGCGACGTGGCGGATCAGACGCTGTTCGCTGTGGTGATGGAGGCGGTGAGCAGTAGCCAGTAGGCAAGAGCACCGCCCACGGCCGGACTGCCTGATGCCGATTGACTAGTTCACGCGTTGCCCGCGCCTTAGCGTATCGGACGGGCATTCGCCGAAGTGGCGACGATAATGACCGGCAAACTCGCCGGGATGGGTGAAGCCGCAGGCCTGCGCGATACTGGCCGCAGTGTCGTCGGCTGTGGCGAAGCTCAGCCTCTGAAAGGCGTGCTCGAGCCGGCTCTCCTTGAGAAAGCTCTGCGGTGTCGTGTTCATATGGCGGCGAAACCCGGCCTGCAAATGGCGCAACGACACGCCGAGCGTTGCCGCAATATCGACCAACCGCAGCGGACCGCTGGCGCCTTCCCGGATCATCTCGCAGGCCTGGCGCACCAGCCTGGCACCGGGGTCGCGGTCGGCGGGCCTTTGCATGCCATCGGGGATGAGCGCCGCAAGCCCGGCCAGCAGCACATCCTGATAGGCGGCACTCAAACTCGCTGGGACGGAGGCGTCGAGCGCGGTGAACTGGAGATGGATGAAATTGAGGGTCGAGCGGAACCGCAGCCCTTCGCACGTGGAGAGATCGATCGTGACGGGCTCGGCGGCGCTCTGTCGGCGCGCGACATCGAAATTGCGGGCGAGCTCGCTCACTGGCACCGAGACGACGAAGCCTGAGCTGTCGGGCCCGTTCTCATACTGGGTGCGGCCGCGCGGCACGAGCACGGCCGAAAGGCCATTGGCGCTGACCACCGGCGCGCCACGACCCTGGACCGAACGCCAGCCGCGCTCGGCCAGCACCAGGATGATGCTCTGGTCATTCTCGGCAGTGATGCGGACATGGCTGAAAATGGAGCGGGTCATCATGATCGGGCCAAGGGCAATCTGCATGCGCGCATGGCGAAAACTGCCGCGCGTCGTGCGCGGCTCGTAGGTGCTGATCCATGAATGACAGGTCCGGACAATGTCGCGGGCATGATCGGGATCGTCGGTGGCGAAGCGCCGAATGCACGGTGACGCCCTGACCCCCGCCATCTCCCCGGAAATGGGCGGGTCCTGCTGATGGTCCACGATTTGCGAGGCAACCCTGGTCATGTGTTCGCAATCCGTATACCCGGATAACGATTAATCAAACTTCTGGTTCCGGTCAATCAAATGTTAACCAATTGCAGCTGGCGTTCGCGACCGTAACCTGTGCAGATGGATCAGGACGCGAGTGTCGGACGGCCCGAGGGCGGGTGAAAGCCGCGGCTTCGAACGCTCTCGATTCCTTGAAGCGGTGGCGGCGGCCAGGATCGAGTCCCCCGAGAGGTCCCGACTATGATCGATCACATCGGATTGACGGTCACTGACATTGAGAAATCCCGCGCCTTCTATGAAGCGGCACTGCGCCCATTGGGATTCAAGGTGGTGATGGTGGTGGCACCGAGCGAGACCGAAAGCGGCGGGACGGCGGTGATGTTCGGCATCGACCCGGTCGAGTTCGTCATTGCCGACAATGAACCGGTCGGCCAGGGCACGCATGTCGCGTTCCGGGTCGAGACGCGGGCGCTGGTCGATGCCTTCTACCAGGCAGCGCTCGCGGCCGGCGGGCGTGACAACGGGGCGCCGGGGATTCGTGCGCAATACAGCCCGACCTATTATGCGGCCTTCGTGCATGATCCCGACGGGATCAATGTCGAAGCCGTGTGCCGGGCTGCCGAGTAACCAAGCGACTGGATGGCCGGATCAGGCCAGGGCAAATGATCGTCGCAGGGTCTCCGACCGGCTCTCGCCGAAGCGCTGGCGATAGCTCTGGGCGAATTCGCCGAGATGGCCGAAGCCGCAATCATAGGCGATCGCCGTGGTGGTGGCGCCCCGGCTCTGCAGTGCTGAGCAGGCGATTGGCCTCGTCGAGCCGGCAGTCGCGCAGGAACCGATGCGGCGTCGTCCCGAGATGCTGGCGGAAGCCGGCCTGAGGGTGGCGCGGGCTGATGCCGAGCTGCGTCGCGATCTCGGCGATCCGCACCGGCTCGGCGACGTTGGCGCGGATCAGCTCGCAGGCCTTCTTGAGGTGGGCGGGACCGGGGTCGGGCACGCGGGCCAGCGCGTTGTCGGACACGACCGGAGTGAACAGGCTGACCACACCTTGCAGCAGGATCTCGTCATAGGCAGCGCACAGGAGCGCGCTCGGCGGGGTGCGCTGCTGCCAGATGAAATTGACGGCGCGGTGCAACCCCGCCCCCACGGGTGTCGAGAGATCGAGGCTGATCATTCCGCGTGTAATAGTCTTGCTCAATTCGTCGCGGACCGCCAGCTGGTTGGTGACATGCTGCTCAGCGAGCCGGATCACGAAACGCATGCCGTCGTGCGACGTCTGAAAGATACCCGGCTCACCAGGGCGAATTCCTCCCACCACGGCGCTATCGCCGCGATGGCTCTGAATCACGGTTTGGTTTTGATAGTCTCTGACGATGCAGTGCCCCGCTTCCGAAACCGTGAGCGATAGACAGGTTGCTGCCCCCTCCATGTGGAAGGCGGTGCTCCTGCCCTTGGTCACCTGTATTCGGCCCAGGTCAATCTCTGCCCGACGGAAGGTAAAGGGAACTTTGCTGTCCAGCGGCACGATCCTGGTGACCTTGTTCGGCGTCTCCGTGTTGAAATGATGAAGAAGCTCGTCGACATCGGAGGTTTCGAACAGTTTCGTCCGCCAGGGTGACCCGGCTTCTTGCCGGGGCTGATCCTTCGGGGTCTCAGGAAGCATGCCGCGATCGTCGCAGGGTTTCCGACGGGCTCTCGCCGAAGCGCAGGCGATAGCTCTGGGCGAACTCGCCGAGATGGCCGAAGCCGCAATCATACGCGATCGCCGTGGTGGTTTCGCCCGGCTTGGCGGTGCTGAGCAGGCGATTAGCCTCGTCGAGCCGGCAGTCGCGCAGGAACCGATGGGGCGACGTCCCGAGATGCTGGCGGAAGCCGGCCTGAAGATGGCGCGGGCTGATGCCGAGCTGCGCCGCGATCTCGGCGATCCGCACCGGCTCGGCGACATTGGCGCGGATCAGCTCGCAAGCCCTCTTCAGATGAGTGGGACCGGGATCTGCCACCTGCTTTGGTGCGTCTGACAAGACCGGGGTGAGCAGGCTGACCAGGCCCTGCAGCAGGATCTCGTCAAAGGCGGCGCGCAGGAGCTCGCTCGGCGGGGTGCGCTGCTGCCAGATGAAATTGACGGCGCGGTGGAAATTGGTTGCAACCGGCGTCGACAGGTCGAGGCCGAAGGGGCTTGTGGTCGCCAGGGTACCGGGCCCCGCGGTGACCGCAAGTTGATCGACGACGTGCTGCCGGTCGAGCTGGATCACGAAACGCGTGCCATCGGGCGAGGTCTGAAACAAGCCTTCGGCATTCGACATGTTCACCAGAGCGGTATCGCCGCCATCACTCTGCAGCTCGACATCGCGATGCCTGACGAGGCTGCGGCCCGTCTCGGTGACGATGATCGTCAAGCGAGTGGGCAACCCCTCCATATGGATGGCGGTGCTCCTGCCCTGGACCAGCTCGATGCGACCAAGGTCCATTGCGATGCGGGCGAAGGAGAAGTGGCCTCCCCGTTCCAGCGGCGTGATCTTGGTGATCCTGTGATGGGAATGGGCGTTGAGATGATGGATCAGCTCATCGACATCCTGGGTCGCGAAAGCCCCCCTCCGCCAAGGCGCCGGCGTCCCGTTGGCAACGGGCTCGTCAAAGGAGAATGGCTGCCGATCCTTCGGGTGCATGGAGCAGCGTATCGCTTATGGCCTCTCAGAAACGCTTATAGGCGGATCAATTTGGCCAGAAAAGCGTCAGGTGCGGCGCTCGAAAGGTCTCGCGCTGGGGTTTACGACATTCTGCCGCAGGATCAGCAGTTCATATGTC
>JBKOZY010000433.1:0-7549 GCA_046726135.1 Pseudomonadota bacterium
AGCAGGCGCTGGCGCTTCTTGACCGGGTCAGCCGGTTTCTGACGATCGGCGACGACCGTGGTGGGGACCCCCTGAGCGAGATCGCCGAAGCCAGCAAATGCCTGACCAGAGCGCGTGCCGAGCTTGTCAGCTGACACAAAAAGCGGTGCTTTGCGCTGACCTTTGTGCCGGGCTATACAGTGGTCGCAAGAGCCGAACCTTGTGAAACAAGGCGTCGTCTCAAGTCTCCGGGGAGATCAAGCGAGGGCATTGACAGCCATGACCAGGAAAACGTTGGGCGTGCTCGCCGCCGCGTTAGCGGTGATGACGTCGGTGGGGGCCGCCGAGGCAGCTCAGTGTGGCAGCTCGGGAGCAGGATTCGATAGCTGGAAGAAACAGTTCGCGGCCGAGGCCAGGGCAGAAGGGGTCGGCGCGGCCGGCATCGCCGCACTGATGCGAACCAATTATTCGGTCGGAACCATCCGCGCCGACCGCGGCCAGAAGAGCTTCAAGCTCTCCCTCTCGGCCTTCATGACCAAGCGCGGCGCCGCCACCATTGCCGCCCGCGGCAGGGCCCTCAAGCGTTCCAACAGCGCGCTTCTGGCCTCGATCCAGCAGCGTTATGGCGTTCCGCCCGGCCCTCTCCTGGCCATTTGGGGCATGGAGACCGGCTTCGGCAACACCACTGGCAGCCAGAACACGATCTCGGCGGTGGCGACGCTTGCCTATGACTGCCGCCGGCCTGCCTATTTCACCGACCACCTCATAGCCGCCCTCAAGCTCGTCGATCGCGGCGCGCTTTCGGCCTCGACGATCGGCGCGATGCATGGCGAGGTCGGCCACACCCAGTTCCTGCCCAAGAACATCCTCCTTTACGGGGCGGATGGCGACGGCAATGGCGGGGTCAATCTCAACAGCAAGGCCGACGCCCTGGCCTCGACCGCCAGGTTCCTGAAAGGCCATGGTTGGGTGGCCGGCGCCGGCTACCAACCAGGCGAGCCGAACTTCGCAGCAATCCAGGGCTGGAACGCCGCCGAGGTCTATCAGAAGGCGATTGCCATCATCGGCAAGCAGATCGACGGCGGCTGACCGCCGGCATCATCGATCCCAATTCCTGCCGCGGTCGCCGCCGGGCTGTCGACCGACAGTGGATGGCGCGGCGAAAGCGCTGGATGGCTGCAACGCCTCCTGCCATGACGGCTGTCGGAGTCCCTGCGGCTGAGAGATCATGCGCATCTTCACCGTGCCGCCCGATGTGCCCTTTCTCGCGGCACTCGCGCGGGCCATACGCGCCGGCGGTTTTCCGACCGCCGAGCGCCCACCCCCCGCCGCCGCCGAGCTGGCGCATTGGCGCATTTTCCTGCCGACGCGGCGCGCCAAGACAGCCTTGAGCGATATTTTCTACCGCCAGTCGGGCGGCGCCCGGCTGCTGCCGCGGATCAGTATCCTGGGCGCCCTCGACGAGGACGAGATCGAGCGCGATCGCGACCTGGATGCTCCCGATATTCCGCCCGCAATCGGCGAGTACGAGCGCCGCTTTCTCCTGGCCCGCCTGATCGCGGCCTGGGCCCGCGGCCGCCCCGACAGCAGCCTGGCGCGCCATGATGCCGGCTCCGCCCATGTCCTCAGCCTCGCCACCAGCCTCGCCCGCCTGATCGATTCCTTCGACATCGAGAATATCCCTCTCGATAGTCTTGCCGAGCTGTTCCGCGGCGAGATGGCCGACCATCAGCGCGACGTTCTCGATTTCCTGGATCATGTCCGCACCGGCTATCCGAGGCTTCTTGCCGGACAAGGCCGAATCGGCCCGCAGCAACGCCGCTCTCGTCTCATCGATCGCGAGGCCGAGCTTGTCGGCCGCGGTGGCAGCGCTCCGACGATCGCCGCCGGCTCCACCGGGTCGGTGCCGGCCACCGCCCGGCTGATGGCGGCGATTGCCCGGCTCAACAATGGCGCGGTGGTTCTGCCCGGCCTCGATCAGGATCTCGATGACGCGGCCTGGGCGGCGCTCTCGCCGCAGGATGCCCAGTTCGGCCTCAAGCTTCTGCTCGACCGCCTGGGGGTTGAACGTGCCGCCGTGCAGCTCCTGCCAGGCATCGATCAGCGCCGCTCTGGCCGCGCCCGCAGCTTCCTTCTGAGCGAGGCCATGCGCCCCGCCGCCACGACCGACCGCTGGCGCCAGGTGATCGCCGATCGCGGCGACAGCCTCGCCGGCGGCATTGCCGGGCTCAAGCTGATCTTTGCGCCCGACCAGCGCCTGGAGGCGGCAGCGATCGCCCTCATCATGCGTCGCACGATCGAGGAGCCGCAGCGCACCGCCACCCTGGTCACCCCCGACCGCAGCCTCGCCCGCCGCGTCAAGGCCGAGCTCGCGCGCTGGAACCTGCGCGTCGCCGATTCGGCCGGCGAGCCGCTGGCCCACACCCCGCAGGGCATGCTGGCCGCCCTGGTTCTTTCGGCCACCGAGCCCGAGCATCTGGTGGCGCTGCTCGCTCATCCCGACGCCACCTTCGGCTTCGACCGGCCCACCACCGCCTGGGCAGCCGGCCTTCTCGAGATCGCTCAGCTGCGCGGCTCGACGATTCGCCGCAGCCTTGCCGAGCTTGCCGGCGCTCTTGACGAGCTCGCCGCTCGCGATCGCGCCGAAGACCGGGTCCATCGTCTTGTCGACCTAATGAAGCCCGAACATTGGGACGCCGTGCGGCAGCTCCTCCGGCACCTCCTCGCCGCCCTCGGCGAGATTGCGACGCTGATGGAAGCCCGTGAGCCGCTTCCCCTTCAGCACTTCCTCAGCACCCATCGCGCCGCCATCGACAAGGCTCTGGCGCGACCCGGCTCGACCGCCGCCGACAGCTTCTGGGCGACCACCGGCGGGATCGCCCTCGCCCAGCTGTTCGACGACATCGCGCAAGGCACCGCCGACGCGCCGCCGATGAGCGGCGACGATTATGGTTCGTTCTTCGAACGCGCCATGGCCGACATGGCGGTGCGCCTGCCCGTTCCGGCCGACCAGCCCCTGCGCATTTTCGGCCTGCTCGAGGCCCGCCTGATGGCGAGCGACGTGATGATCCTGGCCGGCCTTAATGAGCGCTTGTGGCCGCGCGAGCCCGATACCGATCCCTGGCTCAACCGGCCGGAACGCGAGCGGCTCGGCCTGCCGACTCCGGAGCGTCGGATCGGTCTGACCGCTCATGATTTCGTGCAATGCGCCGCCGCCTCCGAGACTTGGCTCCTGACATCCGCCAAGGTCGGCGGCCATCCCGCGGTGCCGTCGCGCTTTCTGCTCCGCCTCGAAGCGCTGCTCGGCGCCGCCGGTCTCGCCGATGCGCTGCGCCCTGAAGAGGACTGGATCGGCTATGCTATCGGGCTCGACTTCGCCCCCGACCACCGCCCGGTGCCGCAGCCGGCGCCGCGGCCGCCGGTCGCGCTGCGCCCGTCCCGTTTGTCGGTCACCCGCATCGACAAGCTCATTCGCGACCCTTACGCCATCTATGCCGAGCTGATCCTCAAGCTCGAGGAGCTCGCGCCGCTATGGCAGGAGGCCGGCGCCGCCGAGCGCGGCACGCTGCTCCATGCCGCTCTCCGTCGCTTCTCGGAAGGCCCGCCCGCTCTCTCGCCCGAGGCCGCTGCCAAAGAGCTGATGAGCATCTTTGACGAGCTGATCGCCGGCGCCGATGTCGGCATCGCCCAGGCCGCCTTCTGGCGCCAGGAGATGCGGCGGATCGCCGAATGGTTCACCACCGAGGATGCCGAGCTGCGACGCGACACACGCGCGCTCTACGCCGAGGTCAGGGGTGCGATCGACCTCCCCCTCGGCGATGGCTCGCACTTCCGCCTCTCCGCCCGCGCCGATCGCATCGACCAGAAGGCTGACGGAACCTTGCGCCTCATCGACTACAAGACCGGTGCGCTCCCCTCCTTCAACGACACCGCCGCGGGCTTCTCGCCGCAGCTCCTCCTCGAGGCGCTGATTGCCGAGCGCGGCGGCTTCGCAGATCTCGCACCGATGAACGTCAGCGAGCTCGTCTATTTCCACCTCACCGGCCGCCATCCGGCGGGCGAATGCATGAGCCTCTCGTCGAGGCTCCGCGATCACCTCGACAGCACCGAGGCCGGCGTGCAACGCCTGCTCACCGCCTGGCGCGACGAGGCCCAGGCCTATTACCCGGCGGTACCGGCCAATCATCAGCGCCACGACCGCTATGGTCACCTGTCGCGCTGGCGCGAATGGATCCACGCCTCCCTGGACAAGGCGGGCTCCGGCGAGGCCGACAATGGCTGATCCGGAGGACCAGGCCTGGCGCCACCAATGGCGCGCCTCCGATCCGGCGCTCTCGGCCTTCGTCTCGGCGAATGCCGGATCGGGAAAGACCCATGTGCTGGTCGCCCGCGTGGTCCGCCTGATGCTGTCGGGAACCCCGCCGGCGCGCATTCTGTGCCTCACCTTCACCCGCGCTGCCGCTGCCGAGATGGCCGAGCGGCTGTTCTCCACCCTGGCCGAATGGTTGAGCCTTTCCGATGAAGACTTGATCCGCAGGCTGCATGGGCTCACCGGCGATGTCCGCTTCAACGAGCGCCTCGCCGAGGCGCGCCGCCTGTTTGCCCGCGCCATCGAAACTCCTGGCGGTCTCAAGGTCCAGACCATTCATGCCTTTTGTGAGCGCTTGCTGCAGCGCTTCCCTGTCGAGGCCGGGGTGACGCCGGGCTTCGCCGTTCTCGACGAGACCGAGGCCACCGAGCTCCTGACCGAGGCCCGCGATCAGATCCTTGCCGAGATCTTCGATCACAATGATGGCGGCGATGCCGAGCTCTTCGCCACGCTCGCGCGTCACACCACCGGCGATCGGTTGAACGCCCTGTTGCGCGAGCTGCTGACCAGCCGTCGCGCCGTCGTCAGCGCCCTGGCCGGCGCCCCCGATCTCGCTGTGAAGCTCGCCCATGCGCTCGGCGTCCATCGCGGTGACAACCGGGCCAGGATCGAGCAGGAGCTTTATGACGGCTGCGATCGCCAGGCCTATCGCCGTCTCCTCGCGGCTCTCGAAGCCCATCCCGGAAAAGAGAACGATCGCCGGGCTGACGGCGTCCGGGCGCTTCTCGCAAGCACCCGGCCGGCCGAATTCCTCGAGCGCATGGTCGACCTTTTCCGGCGGAAGGATGGCACCTGTCGCGCTCAGCTGATGACGGCCCGGCCGGCCGCCGAACATCCCGATCTCCCACCTTTTCTCGATTCCGAAAAACAGCGGCTCGACAATGCCATCGACCGGCTGAACGCCCTCGAGGTCGCCGCCGCATCCGCCGCGCTTCTCAACATCGCCGGCCGTATCGATGCCGTCTATTCCGCCGAGAAGCGCCGCCGCCAGCGCTACGACTATGACGATCTGATCGCCCTGACGCGCGCGCTTCTTGAAGGCCGCATGTCGCAATTCGTGCTCTACCGGCTCGACGGCGGCATCGATCATGTTCTCATCGACGAGGCCCAGGACACGAGCGCCGATCAATGGGAGATCGTGTCGCGGCTGACCGAGGAGTTCTGGAGCGGCAACCCCACCGTTCCCGGCCCCCGCACCATTTTTGCGGTGGGCGATCCGAAGCAATCGATCTTCAGCTTCCAGGGCGCCGACCCGGCTCTCTTCGCGGCGATGCGCGAAGAGTTCGCGAGCCGCGCCGCCGCCGCCCGCCTGCCGCTCGAGACCGTGCCGCTTGACGTCTCCTTCCGCTCCTCGCCATTGCTTCTCGACGCCGTCGACGTACTGCTGCGGCAGGCCGAGTTCGGCGCCGGCGCTGTGCACCAGGCGCGCCATGCCGAAATGGCCGGCATGATCGAGCTGTGGCCGGTGATCGGCCCCTCCGACCGCGCCGCCGCCACCCCATGGGAGCCACCGACCGCCGGCCAATTCGCCGAGACGCCGCGCCTCAAGGAGGCCTGTCGGATCGCTCTGACCATTCGCCGGCTCATTGACAGCGGCGAGCAATTGAGCCCCGGCGGTCGGCCGATCCGCTATGACGACATTCTGATCCTCCTGCGCACCCGCACCACCCTGATGGATGCGATCGTCCGGAGCCTCAAGGCCTTCGACATTCCCGTCGCCGGCGCCGACCGCCTCCGGCTCAACGATCACCTCGCCGTTCAGGATCTCGTGTCGCTCGGCAAATTCGTGCTCCTGCCGCGCGACGAGTTGAACCTCGCGGAGCTCCTGAAATCGCCGCTGGTCGCCCGCGATGACGGCGCTCCGATCGATGACGACGACCTCATCACGCTGTGCGCCGGTCGCGGCCGCCGCAATCTCTGGAGCGTCTTGCGCGATGCCGCGGCCACCCCGGGCAGCCCCTATTCGCAGGCATGGGCGATGCTCGAGCGCTACCGTGCCGCTGCCAGGGGAACGACGCCCTTCGATTTCTACGCTGGCATTCTCACCGGCGGCGCCCGGCGTTCGCTGATGGCCCGGCTCGGCACCGAGGCGATGGAGCCGATCGACGAGTTTCTCAACCTCGCGCTCGCCTTCGAGGCCAACGCCGCCGCTCCGACGCTTGCCGGCTTTCTCGGCTGGTTTGGCCGCGCCGAGCCGGAGATCAAGCGCGACATGGACGCCGCCCACGGCCAGGTCCGCGTCATGACCGTCCATGGCGCCAAGGGTCTCGAGGCCAATATCGTCATCCTCGCCGACACCTGCGATCTTCCCGACCAGCGTCACGAGCCCTCGATCCTGTTCGCCGGCCCGCTGGAGATCCCCTTCTGGAAGCTGCGCAAGAACTTCCGGGTCCCGGTCATCACCGCGCTCGAGCTTGAGGCCCGCGGCCGCACGACCGAGGAGATGAAGCGCCTCCTCTATGTCGCCCTGACCCGCGCGCGCCACCGCCTCTATATCGCGGGCCATTGCAGCAAGGCCGAGCCCGATCCCAAGACCTGGTACGCGCTGGTCAAGAGCGCGCTCGCCGGCACCTTCGGCGCGATCGAAGCCAATTGCCAGGATGTCCTCGGCAGCCCCGCCTGGCGCTACCAGGCGAGCGGCGGTCCTCACCCTGGCGACAAGCCGCGCCTCAACCGGCTGGCCATGCAGGCCGTGCCGCCGCCGGCCTGGGCCGGTCGCGCCGCCGCGCCGACTGTGAGCCGCGAGCCTAAGGCGCGGCCGTCGCGATTGGCCGAAAGTCTGCCCGTCGACGACACCGGTCAAGCCGCGTCAGCCGCGCCGCGGTCCGGGCGCCGCTTTGCCCGCGGTGTCCTCATCCATCGCCTGCTCGAGCTTCTGCCGCCACTCGAGGAGAGCCGCCGCGCCGATTTCGCCAGACGCTTCCTCGACAGGCACGGCGCCGACCTCGCCGCCGCCGAGCGCCAGGCGCTGGTCGCCGCCGCCATGAAGGTTCTCGACCACCCCGATCTCGCGCCGCTCTTCACGCCCGACAGCCTGGGCGAGGTCCCGCTGCTGGCGGAAATCATTGTCGCCGGCCGGAGCGTCGAGATTTCCGGCCAGATCGACCGCTTGAGCGTGACGCCGACGGCGGTCTTCATCGCCGACTACAAGAGTGACCGCACGCCGCCCCACGCGGTCGAGGGCGTCAGCAAGGCCTATAT
>JBKOZY010000434.1:0-7720 GCA_046726135.1 Pseudomonadota bacterium
CTTTCACCAAGCACGCCGCTGGACGGTGATGCAGCGCGCCGACATGCCGGTCATCAGCGCTGCCAACCGACAGATGCAGGAGGATCTGGCGCTCGGGGCCGGCGGCATCGCGCTCGTCCTGCCGTCGAGCCCGGCGGCGCAGGGCCATGGCGTCGAGGCCGGCGACCGCGACAGGCTCGAGCGGCTGCTCGATGGGATCGATGTCGATCTCATCCATCTCAGGCTCGATGCCGGGCATCGCGGCTTCGCCATGGCGCCGCTGCTTCTCGCGCTTTACCAGGAGCGCGGCATCGATCTGTCGCGGGTCAAGCTCACGCTCGGTCTCGACCCGCTCCTGACCAGCGCCGGCGCCGAAGCGCTGGCAGCAGCGCGGGATGCCGGCCATGTCGGCAGCCTGTTCCTCGCCGACGGGCGTTCCCATCACAATGCCGGCGCGACCGAGGCGCAGGAGCTGGCGATGGCGCTGGCCACTGCGGCGGGGATGATCCGGCAGGCGCCGGGCGATGTCATGCAGCGCACCGGCATCTTGCTCTCGGCCGATGCCGACCTTTTCCTGACGGTTGCGAAGTTCCGTGCCGCGCGGCTGCTGTGGCAGTCGCTTGGCGAGCGTCTCGGCATCGGCATCACGCCGCCGCTCGACCTTCATGGCGAGACGTCATGGCGGATGATGACGCGGCAGGACCCGCATTCCAATCTGCTCCGGGTGGCGCTCGCGACGATGGGAGCCGGTCTCGGCGGGGCCGATCACGTCACGGCGCTGCCCTATAGCGCGGCACTCGGGCTTGCCGACGGCTTCGCCCGCCGAATGGCTCGCAACACCCAGACGATCCTGCTCGAGGAGTCGCGGGTGGCGGCGGTCGCCGATCCGACGCGCGGCGCGGGCCATGTCGAGGCCCTGACCGCGGCATTGGTCGAGAAGGCGCTCGCGATCCTCGAGGATATCGAGGCGAGCGGCGGCATGTTGGCGGCTCTCAAATCCGGCAAGATCCAGGCGATGGTGGCCGAGGCGGCGGCGCGACAGCGGGAGGCACTCACCCAGGGCGTCGTGTCGATCATCGGCGTCACGCAATTTCCGCATCGATCGAGCGAAGGCGCCGTCGTTCTCGACATGCCGGTGACCGGCGACTGGCGCGACCGGTCCGATCCGGGCAGCGGCATCGCACCGCTTCCCTGGGAAAGATTGGCCGAGGGCGCGGAAGCGCCGGCTGCGCCGATTGCGAGAAAGCATGGGGAGGGGGAGCCGTCGATCCTTAGGGCCCGCTTCAAGCCGTCAGCCCCGCCGCAGGTCACGCCGGAAGGCATCGCGCTCAAGCCGGCCTATGGGCCGGAGGATGTCGCCGGGCTTGCTTGGCTCGACAGCTGGCCGGGGCTCGCACCCTATCTGCGCGGCCCCTACCCTACCATGTATGTCACCCAGCCATGGACCATCCGGCAATATGCCGGCTTCTCCACGCCTGAAGAGTCAAACGCCTTCTACCGGCGCAATCTGGCGCAGGGCCAAATGGGGCTGTCGGTGGCGTTCGATCTGCCGACGCATCGCGGCTATGACAGCGATCATCCGCGAGTCGCCGGCGATGTCGGCATGGCGGGTGTCGCCATCGATTCGATCATCGACATGAAGGGATTGTTCGACGGCATTCCGCTCGAGCGCATGTCGGTTTCGATGACGATGAACGGCGCGGTGCTGCCGGTGATGGCGCTCTATATCGTTGCCGGCGAGGAGCAGGGGGTGGCACCGGCCAAGCTCTCGGGGACCATCCAGAACGACATCCTGAAGGAGTTCATGGTCCGCAATACCTATATTTATCCGCCCGACCCCTCGATGCGGATCGTCTCCGACATCTTCGCCTACACTTCGCGCGAGATGCCGAAGTTCAACTCGATCTCGGTGTCGGGATACCACATGCAGGAGGGAGGGGCGAGCGCCGATCTCGAGCTCGGCTACACACTGGCGGACGGCCTCGAATATGTCAGAGCCGGTCTCAAGGCGGGGCTCGCCGTCGACGATTTCGCGCCACGCATCTCGTTCTTCTGGGCGGTCGGCATGAATTTCTACATGGAGATCGCCAAGCTCAGGGCTGCCCGGCTGCTGTGGGCCAAGCTCATGCGGCAATTCGCGCCGAAAAACCCGCGGTCGTCGAGCCTCAGGACGCATTGCCAGACCTCGGGCTGGTCGCTCACCGCCCAGGATCCTTTCAACAATGTGACGCGGACGCTGGTCGAGGCGCTGGCCGCCACCCACGGGCAGACGCAATCGCTCCACACCAATGCGCTCGACGAGGCGCTGGCGCTGCCGACCGACTTCTCGGCAAGGATCGCCCGCAACACGCAGCTCATCCTCCAGAAGGAGGCGGGGACCTGCCGCGCCATCGATCCCTGGGGCGGCAGCTTCTTTCTCGAGCGGCTGACCCAGGAGCTGGCTGCACGGGCGCTTCAACATATCAGCGAGGTCGAGGAGCTCGGGGGTATGAGCAAGGCGATCGCCGCGGGCATTCCGAAGCTCCGGATCGAGGAGGCAGCGGCGCGCACCCAGGCGAGGATCGATTCCGGGGCGCAGCTGGTGGTCGGAGTCAATGCCTGCCGCGTCGGCACCGACGAGGAGCTCAAGATCCTGAAAGTCGACAACTCGGCGGTGCGGGCGCGTCAGATCGCCAAACTCGAGCGGCTCAGGGCCGAGCGCGACAGCAATGCGGTGCGGGTGGCGCTCGACAAGCTGACTGCCGTGGCGCGATCGGGCAATGGCAATCTGCTCGCTGCCGCGATCGATGCCGCGCGGGCGCGTGCCACCGTCGGCGAGATCTCGTTGGCGATGGAGACGGTGTTCGGCCGCCACAGCGCCGCGATCCGCGCGGTGTCGGGCGTCTATGCCGGCGAGGTCGGCGAAAGCTCGGAGGCGCTGTTCCAAACGCGCAGCATGGTCGAGGCCTTCGCCGAAGCCGATGGCCGCCGTCCCCGCCTCCTCGTCGCCAAGGTCGGACAGGACGGCCATGACCGCGGGCAGAAGGTGATCGCCTCGGCCTTTGCCGATCTCGGCTTCGATGTCGTCATCGGCCAGCTCTTCGCGACGCCGGAGGAGGTGGCGGCCGAAGCGGTGGAGAAGAATGTGCATGTGGTGGGCGTGTCATCGCTGACGGCCGGGCATCTCTCGATGATCCCGGCGCTCAAGGCGGCGCTCGTCGCCCAGGGGCGCGGCGACATCATGATCGTGGTCGGCGGAGTCATTCCGCCAGAGGATGTGGCTTCGCTCGGGGCGGCCGGAGCCGAAGCGATCTTTCCGCCCGGCACGCCGATTCCGCAAGCCGCGCGCGATCTGCTTGCGGCGCTGAACCGCCACCTCGGATATGCTCAGGGGCGCAGGTCGTAAGCCGCTAACGCCCGCTGCCGACCGTCGAGGGTCGACGCGATGACCGCATCATCACCATGTCGGCGATGTTCTCCCTGGTGATGAACCCTTTCAGCCGCCGATCGGCCCCGACCACGGCAACCATCGGCGCCGGGTGTTGCTGCAGCATCTGGAAGATGCCTTCGAGATAGGTGCGCTCGGTCACCACCGGCACATCGCGACGCATGACGTCGAGCACCGGCGTCTGTCCATCCTTTTCGCGCAGGGCCTGTATCAAATCGCTGCGGGTGACCGCGCCCCTGAGCACGCCTTGGCCATCAACCACCGGAAAGGCCGGCTGGGTGGTCCGCATCATGAGCTGTGCCGCATCGTCGAGGGTGCTCGAGGGCGACAATGTCTGAAAGTCGGTGATCATGGCCTCGGAGGCAAGAATGCCGCGGGTCATGTCACGGCCCTGCACCATGCCGGCCTCGGCGCTGGCGGCCAGAAACACGAAAACCGCGATGAGGACCAGAAGCGGGCTGCCGAACAGGCCGAGAATGCCGAGCACCACCGCCAGCGCCTGGCCAATCCTCGCCGCAATCTGGGTGGCGCGGGTGAAGCCAAGCGGGATGGCTAGGAGCGCCCTGAGTACCCGTCCGCCATCCATGGGAAAGGCGGGAACGAGGTTGAAGATGACGAGAGCAATATTGGCCTCGGCCACCCGCGATAGGAGGCTTGGCTGCATATCGCCGAGCCGCGCCATGTCAGTGACATCGAGCGATGCGCCGGCGATGGCGTAGAGCGCGACAGCGATGATCACGTTGACCAGCGGGCCGGCAAGCGCCACAGCGATCTCCTGGCCAGGCTTCTCGGGCATGCGCTCCAAGGAAGCGACCCCACCGATCGGCAGCACGGTCACGGTCGGCGTGGCAATGCCGAATTGACGGGCGGCGATGATATGGCCGAACTCATGGAGCACCACGCAGACGAAAAGCAGGACGATGAACACGACGCCCTGCACCGCCGCATCGAAGCCTCCCTCAGGGGCGGGGGCGAAATAATTTGCGATGGCGATGAAAGCGAGGAGGAGGAAGAAGGTGACATGGATGCGAATGGCAGTGCCACCGATCGTGAAAAGCTCGAAGGAACCACCCATTGTGTCGGTCTCGTCCTCGCTCTCTTGTAGATCAGGCCGGGATCGCCTTAAGCCGCTGCTCGACGATCGACATGAATTCGCGGGCGGTCGGCTCCGACTGATCGATCAGAGACTTGAAATCCTTCCACTCAAGCGCAAACAGCGTCACATCGGTATTTGCACGGACGTCGGCAGTCCGGGGATTGCCGGTGAGGATACCCATCTCGCCAAAGACCTCGCCGCGCCCGAGCCGCGCCAGCTCGATCTCGCGGCCATTGTCGAGACGGCGGATCACGCTGACCTCCCCTTCCGAGATGATGTAGAAGCGATCCGGCCGGGCGCCCTGGTGAATGATGATGTCGCCGCGCTCGAACAGAACGGTCTTGAGATCCTTGGTCGCCTCGGCAAGCACGCGCTTGCGCAAACGCGGGAATACCTTGCCGAGCCATTGATTGTAGGCGGCATGCGCCTCCTGTCCCGGCTGCCAATGAGCCGGGCACATCTCACCGCTCTGCAACCCTCGCAACACCCGCAAAGTTTCACTGACATTGCGACCGACATCGTGGTCATTGACCGTGATGTGCCGGACAATCCCTTGCGGATCGATGATGAAGGTCCCGCGCATCGCCGACCCGTCATCGGCGAGCACGCCGAAAGCGCGACTGAGAGCATGCGAGGTATCGGCCACCACCGGAAAATCGACGTCCTTCAACTTCTCGTCGTGGCCGAAGAATGCCTGATGGCTGAAAAAACTGTCGGTGCTGGCGGCAATGATCTTGGCGTCGGTTTGGGCAAAATCACCGGCAAGCGCCGCGAAAGCGGCGATCTCAGTGGGATCGAGGAAGGAGAAGTCGCGGGGATAGAAGAATAGAACGACCCAGTCGCCTCGGAGATCCGACAGCGAAAATCTGCTCGCTCCGCGAGCATGCCGGCGCCAGACCTCAACCTGCTGCACTGGCGCAGGCTTACCGACGGTCACAGTCATGAAGAGCCTCCGGGGTTAGAAGATCAACCCGCCTCGCCGCCAATGTAAGTCGACCGGACGCGACATAAAAGCATGGGATGGACAGCTGTCGGGAACAAAGCTCAGGACGCGACATTGATCACGGTCCTCACATTTGGCGGGAGGTTGCCGTGTCGACGGCAAAAGACACGACATATCACGATCTTACTCGAAACTCGGCGGCGCTGCGAGGCGGCCGGCCGGCCCTCGCAAGACGCGATGGGGATCAAAGATGACGCTGCGCAGGCGTACAGCGGAGCGGACAGGGATGCCATCCGACGGGATGGCCAAAATCGAACTTCCGGCGGCAACCCGGACGGAATTGAATAAGCAGCTTCTCAGCCAAATTCCGTCGCTTCGTGCCTTCGCGCACGTTCTGACCCGCAACCATTCCGAGGTCGACGATCTCGTCCAGGACACGCTGGTCAAAGCGATCAGCAACATCCATCAGTTCACGCCTGGGACAAATCTTCGCGCCTGGCTGTTCACGATAGAGCGCAATACGTTCTACACCGCGCATCAACAGCGCCGCCGGCAGGCGGCAACGCCACTCGACGACACTCGGACATTGGGCGTGTCGCCGACCCAGGAGTGGTCGGTGCGGATGTCCGCCGTTCATGACGCCGTCCTGCAGCTTCCGGCTGAGCAGCGAGAGGCCCTGCTGCTTGTGGCTGGAGCCGGCATGAGCTACGACGAGGCTGCCGTGGTGTGCCAATGCGCGCTCGGCACGATCAAGAGCCGGATCAACCGTGCACGGCACAGGCTCGAGGAGCTCCTGGAGATCGAGGGGGCAGCGTTTCTCGAAGGCGCCAATCGTTCCTGTTGACGCAGATCAATAGCGCGGAAACCGCGGGAACATTCCTGAAAGCTATCCGGTTCACCGCTTCGAGTGCCCCGCAGGGGCACGTCTGAAGGAGCGAGAGCGCATGGGACTTTACCTGATAACGGGGGGCCAGGGCTTCATCGGCAAACATTTGACGGACGAGTTGATGGGGGCGGGCCATGATGTCCGGATCATCGACAGTCTCGTCGAACAGGCGCATGGCGGAAAGACGGCGTCGGGGAAGAACAGCGGCGTACGGACCAATGGTCACAATCATGCGGTCCAAATCATTCGCGCCGACATCCGTGATCGTGCGGCAATCCGACGGGCACTGAAAGGCGTCGATGGGGTGTTCCACCTTGCTGCCGAGGTCGGCGTCGGTCAAAGCATGTATGAGATTGAGCGTTATGTCGGCGCCAATGATGTCGGCACCGCCGTGCTGCTCGAGGAGATGACGCGACAGACCGTGCGCCGCGTGATCGTTGCCTCGTCGATGAGCGTTTATGGCGAGGGGCTCGCCTTCACCGATGAGGGGCTGCGCGTCGAGAACGCGCAGCGTAGCCCGCAGGCGCTGAAGAGCGGCGACTTCGAGCCACGCGGGCCGAATGGCGAGAGGCTGGTCAGAGCGCCGACCGACGAAGGCAAGCGGGTCGACCTCGCCTCCGTCTATGCGCTGACCAAATATGTCCAGGAGCGGCTCGTCATGATGATCGCCGCGACCTATGGGATCGAGGCGGTGGCGCTCCGGTTGTTCAACGTGTTCGGGCCCGGACAGACCCTTACCAATCCCTACACCGGGGTGCTGGCGATTTTCGCCGGACGATTGCTCGCAGGTGAGCCACCGCTGGTGTTCGAGGACGGCATGCAGCGACGCGATTTCGTTCAGGTCAAGGACGTGGCGCGGGGGTTCCGCCTGGCGATGGAGGCGCCGGATGCGGCAGGCGAGATCGTCAATATCGGGAGCGGTGTGAGCCATACCGTGCTCGACGTCGCGCGAGCGCTGGCAACGGCGCTCGGCCGCGACGACCTCGAGCCGCAAGTGCTGCATCGCTCCCGGGCGGGCGATATCCGCCACTGCTTCGCCGATATCGGCAAGGCCCGACTCGTGCTCGGGTTCGAGCCGCAGCATCATCTGGAAGACTCGCTCGATGATCTCGTGGCCTGGGTGGAGAAACAGAAGAGACCGATGAGATCCGCCGATGCCCATGGCGAGCTCGCTGCCCGGGGGCTGGTGCTATGAAGATCGCTCAGCTCAAGCACGCGCTGGCCGGTCCGGTGCTGATCACCGGCGGAGCGGGATTCATCGGGTCCAACCTCGCCAATGCGCTGCTGGAAGAAGGCCGCGAGGTCATCATCTTCGACAATCTGAGCCGCAAGGGGGTCGAGCAAAACCTGCATTGGCTAAACTGCCGGCATGGCAAGCGGCTGATCTTC
>JBKOZY010000435.1:0-2783 GCA_046726135.1 Pseudomonadota bacterium
GTGCCTCAACGAGCGGCTCTTCACCAGCTATCGGCACGCTCGCGACAACATCGAGGAATGGAGGATCGACTACAATCCTGCTTCATAACACCCATCTGTCTATGTTGTTGAAGGAAATAGGTTTTGCTGATCGGGATGCGATCCCGCGGGGTATTTGGGGTTCTGCCGCGCGCGATGTGCAATCTGTAGAGCTTGCGGCTTTGAGAGTTCTGACCGGCTGAAGATCCATGGCCCATCCGGCAGAGGGTGAACGCCTTCGATCTCGCCGGCTTCGGCGGCGAGCCGGAGGGTCTTTGGCGCGACACCGAGAAGGCGCGCCGCCTTGTTCAGGTTGAGCCATGGTTCGTTCCCGTCCGGCGGCGGCCGGAAGACCGGGATTTTGTGATGCGATCTGTGCGCCGTGACGCGCTCGCGTGTCCAACGATTGCCATGCCCGGTGACCAGGCCATTGCGATTGAGAATGCCCGCGATCAGATCATCGCTGGCGATCAGCACTAGCTGCCGGATGGCTGCGATGATGTCGGCTGAGGTGCTGTTGCGCTGCCCGCGTCGCCGCTTCGGCAAGCGCAGTTCGGTATGGACACCACCAATCCAATGGATCAGCAGGACGATCTCGGAGGCTTCATCGTCGATATCGGCGACCACCTCCTGAATGACGGTGCGCACAATGCGCTTCTTGAGCCGGGCATCTGTCGTCGGCGCCGACCAAACAGCCGGAAGGTCTGTAGCCAGAGCCGAGAGGTCTGTCGGCAACACAGGTGACGGCTTCGTCGTCGCGGCATCATGTACGGCGATCTTGCCCTCGATCTCGCCGACATGCGTGAGGGCACGGTTCCATCGCATCTCCAGTTCCGCGGTGACCAGCCGGTTCTCGGGATCGGCGGCGTCATATTGCCGGAAGGCCCGGTCAGCAGCGTAGCGAGCAGCTTCCAGATCGCGACCGAGGGCGTCCCGGATCTGATCGCGGCGACCGGCCGCCTGCACCTCGGCCTCGACGGCGGCAGCGATCGCGCCGGGCTCGACAACCTGTAGAAGGGCTTCTTCAATGGCATCATCGACGCGCAACCCGCCGAAGGCAATGCAGCGTGGCTCGCCATTGTCGAGCAGGCCCCGCCAACAGGAATAGCGCGGGATGTTGTGCCGGGTGCCCGTGTATCGCACCGTGAGCTTGCGGCCGCAGCGCCGGCACCGGACAAGGCCGGCGAGCAGCGCGTCGCCATACTTGGGCGCTCCGTGGTGCGGGCCTGTGGGCACGTTGTCGCTCACCATCTTGCGGATCGCCTCCGCCCGCTCCCAACTGACATAGCCTTCATGGGCGCCTGGGATCAGCGCCAGCCATTCCTCGCGCGCCTTGTGTCGAATGCTCGGCCGAACGGCTGACGCTCCAAATCCCGGCACGACACGAGTCCTACCATAGGCATAGGCGCCGCCGTAGATCGGATTCTCAATCATCCGGTGGATGGTGGCGTAGCTCGGCCTACGCCAGACGACGTCGCCATTGTTGCGCCGGGCGGGCAAGTTCAGCCCATGCTCAAGGAACCACATCAGGGCCTGCCTGGCGCTGCCGAGTTCCACCACTTTGTCGAACACCAAGGTGATGGCTTCCTGCACACGCCGATCAGGGTCCTTCTCGAGCCGATCGCCGACCTTCATGAAGCCGACAGGGGCCGCGACCACGAGTTCGCCGCGCCGGGCCTTCTCGTAGCGGGCAGATAGGGAACGCTGACGCAGCAGATCGAGCTCGTACTCGTTGAGGCTTCCCTTCAGTCCCAGCAGCAGCCGATCGTTGCCTTGCCGCGGCGCATAGACCGTCTCCTGGTCGATCAGCACGGTATCGACGACGCGGCACATCTCGATGAGTTGCTGCCAGTCGCGGCTATTGCGGGCAAAGCGCGATACTTCCCGTGCCGCGACCGCACCGACCCTACCGAGACAGACCTCGGCAACCATCCGGTCGAACCCGGCGCGGGCGACACCGCCGGCGGCGGAACGACCGAGATCCTCATCGACCGTCTCGACGCGAGACCAGCCAAGTGCTGTCAGCCGATCGCGCATCGCGTATTGAAGCGTGCTGCTCTCCCGGTTGTACAAGACCTGATGGGCCGACGACTGCCGTACATACAGAATCGCCTTGCGCTCCAGATGGTGCGGCCTGATCTTCTCATGCATCATGATCCGCGCCCTCCTGTTGTCGGGCGCGACCGCCGTCGACATGGTCGAGGATCAGGCGCACCATCAACCTGGTCAGCCGTCGGCGCGTCTCTTCCGGCAGTGCCTGCCATGGCGGAATCTGAACGGTCTGCGCAGCAGGGCCGGAGAACAGATCGAGCTGGTGTGTCGTGGGCTGGCGCGGCATGGACATCTCCCCGATTCGTGTCGTGAGAGCCCGATGCTGCGCTCATTCTCCGCGATTGCGAGGAAGTGCCTGCATCTCGCAGAAGCGTCGCCAAGGCGCAAAGCACGGCAAGGTCGATGCGCGAGGCGGCCGTGATGCGCCAGCTCGCACTGACCATCCGGTCGAACATCCAAGCCGGAACTTCCAGCCACCGGTCCGACGTGTGTCCAGAAAGGCTGCAGCGGAAGACCGCCACATAGCCCTTCTCGATCGCTTCATGGATATGGACCTGCTGACCAGCCCAGGGATGCCACGGATAAAGAAGCTCTCGCTCAACACCGGTCCCGTGGGCGTTCCGTCGTCGAGTTGTACAACCAGGCTCGTCCACATTCGTCATTGGGCTATCAGACACCGGCAGCGTTTGCTGCCCGACTCACCGCAACAGGCC
>JBKOZY010000436.1:0-3450 GCA_046726135.1 Pseudomonadota bacterium
GGCGGAGCATGACGACCGGACCTGGGCGAGCGTGATAGACATCAACCTCAATGGCGCCTATCGCACCATCAAGCGCTGCTTTGCGTCGATGGCGGAAAAAGGATGGGGACGGATCATCAACATCGCCTCGACGGCAGCGGCGGTCGGCTATCCGCGCCATTCCGCCTATTGCGCGTCCAAGGCGGCGCTGCTCGGGCTGACCCGCTGCGTGGCGCTCGAAGGAGCCGGGTCGGGCATCACCGCCAATGCCATCAATCCGGGATCGGTCGGGACCGAGATGATGCGGCTCGGTTCGCTGCGGCGCATTGCGCAAGGCGGGCAGGGGGCGACGGTCGAGGAGAATTTCGCGCTGATCGCCGGCGCCATGCCGCAGAAGCGGCTGATCCCGGCGGAGGAGGTGGCGGCGCTCGCCGTCCATCTCTGTCGCGACGAGGCCTTCGGCATCACCGGCGAGGCGCTGACCATATCCGGAGGCGCGCTTTGGTGAAGCCGCTCACCATCACCGGTGTCAAGGTCACGGTGGTGAATGTGCCGTTCGTGGCGCCCATCCGTTGGTCCGGTGGCGCCAATGCCGACTGGTCGCGGGTCATTGTGGAGATGACGACCGATGCCGGGCTCCTCGGGCTTGGCGAGACGCTCGGCGGATCGGTGACCAAGGCGCTGATCGACACCGAGATCACGCCGATGTTCATTGGCGAGAACCCATTCGATGTCGAGCGCATGCTGTCGAAGGCGACCTTCGTGCCGCTCTATTACGGCAAATGCGGCCACTGCGCGGTGGCGGCGCTCGAGCTTGCCTGCTACGACCTGATGGGCAAGGCAACCGGCCTGCCGCTCTGCCGGTTGATCGGCGGGCGGTTGCGCGAGGAGATCCCGTTCGCGGCCTATCTCTATCATCGCAATGCCGACGCGGAAGGGCGCAATGCGGTCGATACGCTGGAGGAGGTGGTGGCGCGCGCCGACGCGCTGGTGGCAGCGCATGGCTTCGGCACGATCAAGTACAAGGGCGGCGTCAAGATGGCGGAAGAGGAGATCGCGATCCTGAAGGCGCTCAGGGCGCGCTTTCCGATGCTCAAGCTGCGCTATGATCCGCAGGCGATCTATTCGCCGGCGACTGCCATCCGGATCGGCCAGGCCATCGAGGGGCTCGATCTCGAATATTACGAGGATCCGTGCTGGGGCAGCGTGGCAATGGCGCGAGTGCGCCAGCGCGTGAGGATTCCGCTCGCCACCAATATGTGCATCATCGATCTCGACAGCACTGCCGAGGGGCTGACGCTCGGTGCGGCCGATGTGATCCTCGGCGATATCTTCGAATGGGGCGGCATCGGTGCCATGCTCAAGCTGAAAGGCGTGTGCGAGACGTTCCAGATCAATCTCAACTATCACAGCGCCGGCGAGCTCGGCATTGCAACGGCGGCCTATCTGCATCTGGCGGCTGCCACGCCGGCATTGCCGCATGCGCTCGACACGCATGCGACGGAGCTCGCCGGCGACATCGTGAAGCCCGGCGTGATCGGGCTCACCGCGCACGGCACCATGCGGGTGCCTGACGGGCCGGGACTCGGCGTCGAGCTCGATCCTGCGCTGTTCGCGGCGGCTGCCGAGGCGCATCTCAGGGCCGGCGATCAGTCGGTCTATGCCGAGGATGTGGCACGCGGCGGCGTCATCCCGGTCAAGTCGATGGCGTGAGATCGGCGATGCGGATCACGGCGGTCGAGACCATCGCGCTCAGCTATCCGATGCCCTATGCGCTGACCTATGCACGCGGCCGCTATCAGACGCGCGATGCACTGCTCGTCAAGGTCCTGACCGATGAGGACGGGCTTTGTGGCTGGGGGGAGTCGGCAATGTGGGGCGGGCCGCACTCGGTGACAACCACGGTCATTGCCGACGAGATCGCGCCGCTCGTCATCGGGGAGGATCCGCTCCGCCCCGAGTATCTATGGGAGAAGGTCTATCAGTCTACATATTATCATGGCCGCAAGGGGCTGGTGATCGCGGCGTTGTCGGGTATCGATATCGCCTTGTGGGACATTGTGGGCAAGGTGGCGGCACAGCCGCTGTGGCGGCTGCTCGGCGGTTTCGGGCGGCCGCTCAGCGCCTATGCGTCGGCCGGCTACTACCGCGACGACACCGGAACGCCTGAGCTTGCGGCCGATGTGACGCGGGCGCGTGAGGCCGGCTATCGCGGCTACAAGATGAAGATCGGAAACATTCCGCAGGTGGTGCATGGCGGCGTGCTCGGCGATGTGCCGGGGCGGCTCAGTTTCGCCGATGACATCGCGCGGGTGGCCGCGGCGCGCGAGGCGCTCGGTCCCGACCTCAATCTGATGGTCGATGCCAACACCTCGCTGTCGGCCCGCATGGCGATGCGCTATGCCGAGGCGATGCTGCCGTTCAGCATCCGCTGGTTCGAGGAACCGACGGAGCCCGAGAATGTCGAGGGCTGCGCGGCTCTGGCGCATCATACGCGGATTCCGGTTGCGGGCTTCGAAACCGAGACCGGCAAGTTCCAATTCGCCCGGCTGATCGATGCCGGTGCCATCCAGGTGGTGCAGTTCGACGTGGTCCAGGTCGGCGGCTTCACCGAGGCGCGGAAGATCGCCGCCTATGCGCAGATGCACCATCTGCCGGTGACGGCCAAGAACTACTCGACGGCGGTGAGCACGGCGGCGACCCTGCAGCTCCTCTATGCGCTGCCGAATGGCGACTATTTCGAATGCGACCAGGACCCCAACGGCCTGCGCGACGAGCTGGCAGCGTCACCGCTCTATCGGATGGATGAGGGGCTGGTCACGCCGCATGACGGTCCGGGCCTCGGCATCGTGATCGACGAGCAGGCGCTCCAGCGCTGGCGGGTTTGAGCCTGGCAGAGGTCTGTCCTATGCCGCTTCGACCCGAATACGGGCAGGCCGGTTCTTGCGCTTTGGGGCGATCCTGATGTCAACGTCGCGGTCCAGCCTCGTCAAGAAGGCGAGCAGCCTCTCAACCGAGAAACCGGTGATCCGTCCACGAAGCAGGTTGGAAACCTTCGCTTGATCGACGCGGAGTATTGCGGCTGCCTGAATCTGGGTAAGCCCGCGCTCGTTGATCGAGCCGGAGATCGCTGAAGCCAAGTGCACCTTCACCATGTCTTTCTGATCGTAGCCCAGGTCGAGGTCCCGAAATACGTCGCCGGAGCTGTCAACGATATGGTGATTATCGTTGCTTCGCCCCACGCGCTCTTTCCTGACGAGAATTGGCCGAGTAGGTATCATGGTAGTGTTGCTCTGCCTCTTTCAGCCGTCCCTTGATGGCCCTGATGTCCAGCAGCGGAGTCCTTATCGCTCGCTTCGACTGCCTATCTTAGAACGTACCAGGATAGGTCCCGCCGTCCATCAGCAGGTTCTGGCCGGTGATGTATCCGGCATGGGTGCTGCAGAGGAAGGCGCAGACGGCGCCGAACTC
>JBKOZY010000437.1:0-3573 GCA_046726135.1 Pseudomonadota bacterium
AGTCAAGACGGCGACATGATCCTCGAAGGCAAAGCGTGGGACATCGTCATGGGTCTGGGGTTCGAGATAGGCGCGGACGATCCGCCCCTCGGCCTGGGGATTAAACAGCGGCAGCCGCCCGCCATGCAGCAGATTGTGGATCAGCGCGGTGATGAACACCGTCTTGCCGGAGCGCGACAGGCCGGTGACGCCGAGCCTCACCGTCGGCGAGACGAGACCGGAGAACAGGTCGCCGATGCCGCCAAGCGCGACGCGGGCTTCTTCGATGAGCGTCGATGCCATGGCTTACTTGTGTAAGACGCCGTCCACAGTTAGTTGTCCGTCAGACCTTTTGGTGTGACGAAAGCCGACAACGTTCCCTTGCCCGGCTTGATCGAGGACCATGCCTTCGCTTCGAAATCGATGATTGCAAACGCGGCGGTGGGAAATTTTCGTTGCATGGCGGCAAGGAGCTCGGCATCGCCATGCCCGGCGAGCATCAGCGCGAGCCGCTCGATCGCCGGATTGTGGCCGACGACCATCAGCGTTGGCACTTTGCTGCCATGCTCCTTGATCGACGCCAGCAGTCGCTCGCCGCTGCCGAAATCATAGAGTGCCTCGTCGAAAATGATGCTCGGGCTCGTGCCGAGCCGGTCGAGCACGAGGCCGACCGTCTGTCGCGTCCGGGTCGCGGGTGATGACAATACGAGATCGGGAATCCAGCCCTTCTCCCGCATGTGGCGGCCGACCACCGGGGCACTTTCCCGTCCGCGCTTGCTCAGCGGCCGGTCGCGGTCGGCAAGTCCGGCATCCGACCAGTCCGACTTGGCATGGCGCAGCAGAAGCAGACGGATCATCGTCGCGCGCCTTCGGTGCCGATCGTGGAACAGTCGAACGGCGTGGTCTGATAGACTCGGTTGATCCAATTGCCGAACAGGAGATGGGCATGGCTGCGCCAGCGGTTCTCCGGATGGGCATGCGGGTCGTCATGCGGAAAGTAGTTGGCCGGCAGCCTGATCGGCTTGCCGTTGTTGGTGTCGCGCCAATACTCCTCGGCCAAGGTCGCGGTGTCGTATTCGATGTGGTTGAACATGTAGAGGGCGCGATGCGGCTCGTCGGCGACGAGGCACAGCCCGGCCTCGTCGGATTCCATCAGAACCTCGAGACCGGCATCGGCTGGAAGGTCGTCGCGCCGCACCTCGGTCCAGCGCGACACCGGAATCGAGAAGTCGTCCGAAAAACCCCGCAAATAGGGCGAGGCCGGATTGAGGTTCTTGTGACGAAAAACACCGAATGCCTTGTGGCTGAGCCGGTGCTTGCCAACGCCGTGGTGGCTGAAGATCGCAGCCTGCGCCCCCCAGCAGATGCAGAAGGTCGAATGCACGTGGCTGACCGCCCAGTCGAGGAACTTCACGAGCTCCGGCCAGTAGGAGACCTCCTCGAATTCGAGGAGCTCGACCGGCGCGCCGGTGACGATCATGCCGTCGAACTTCTCGTCGCGCACCTCGCTGATATCGCGATAGAAGGCGATCATATGGTCGGCCGGCGTGTTCTTCGGCGTGTGCCCAGTCATTTTGAGCAGGGTGAACTCGACCTGCAGTGGCGTGGCGCCGCACAGCCTGGCGAACTGCGTCTCGGTGCGGATCTTGTCGGGCATGAGATTGAGCATGCCGATGCGCAGCGGCCGGATGTCCTGGCGGATGGCATCCTCCTCGCTCATGACCATGACGCCCTCGCGCTCGAGCGTCTGGCGGGCGGGAAGATTGTTCGGCACCTTGATCGGCATTTCGGCGAAAGACTCCTGAAAGCGACACGTGGACGCGGGTCGGGGCTATCTAAATTGTGGAACTCCCCGATGCAAGGGACGGAGTTGACGTCAGGGTTCGTCCAGCACCTCGCAGATCATGTCGAGGAAGGCCTCCTGGTCGCCGATCTCGGGGATCCGCTGCATATCCACCGCATAGCCATTTTGCCGGGCGATGGCCTCGTAGAGCGGGATCCGATGGTGCAAGAGCTGGCCAAAGCCCCAAACCAGGAAGTCATCCGGTTCGACCTCGTCATCGGTGCTGGTGCCGGTCACCGCCTTGTATTCCGCCCATTTCCGCTTGAGGAAGCCGGGCTGGTAGTACATCGGCTTGGGCTGGTGGCGGAACCGCTCTATCAGCTCCTCGGCGTGCTCGGGGGTGCCGCGGATATAGAGCAGGAGCGTGTGGGCGGCGAGGCTGCGCAGGACCGGATCGTTCTCGTCCGCCACATCGACGACCTCGCACAGCGAGCCCCCGGAATCGCAAATGAAATGTTGATAGCCATAGATCTCGCGTGCCTTCTTCACGAACAGGGGGACGTCGTGGAGCGATGCGATCTCCGCCTGGCGATGCTGCTGCTGGCGCTCGCGATACTCGGCGAAGGAAATGCCGCCCTTGTCAGGGTTGCCGGGCTTGCCGAGATAGGTCGACAGCGGATCGAGATTCTCGAAAGTGATGTTGGAGGAGATGTAGATCGAATCCGTTCGCAGAAGGTCGCGCAGGAATGGGTTCTTCATCGCCTCCCTTTTGAAATTGTCGACAATGCGCTCGCCCATGTAACGGGTGCCGATCCGGTAATCGACGGAGTAATGGAACCAGTCATGATGCCGGAGCATGCGGGCAAGGCTGGTCTTGCCGACCCCGGACATGCCGAAGATCGTGACGGCCTTCGCCGGCCAGTCCATGAATGCCTTGGCCGAGGGGAACTTCATATCGGGAGGGCGCCTCTCTTCCCGCTAAACTGCCTGGTGAGGGTCACGCTGGCGCCATGCGCCTCAAGCGTCGAACGGCGTGTTCGACCAGCCATGACTATAGGTGTATTCCAGTGGTTGGGCGAGGCCGAATGTCTCCAAATCACGCTTGGTTAACGCCCGGACGTCGAGCCGCGGATCGCCGCGCGTTTCGTTTATGAAGGATTTGGAGGGTGCGTCTGAGCCGTCCCTCGCTTCGTGCCGCCGGCCCAAGGACTGATGTGGCGGCGATGTATTGGCGGGGTCAGTTTTGGCTCAAGCGCTCTACGCTCGTCAAATATTGGCGCGAGAGCCGGCTGCAGGGGCTTCCATTGTGCGGCGCGGCATTTTGGGTGCATTGCCGGCGTGCCATTGCGTCATGACGGGCATCCCCGTTGGCCGTGACGAATCAATGACTTGTGTGGCTTTTGAGAACTTGCCGGAGCCTATTGTCGAGTGTATTTGACCTCGATATATAGGCGCCCTGTTCAGAAGGGCGTTGCCCTTCGGGAGATGAGGGACCCCGGTAATGTCCAAAACGAATGGCATCGTCTACCAACCTTCTGACGACGAACCCTTCATGAGTGAACGCCAGCGGGAGTATTTCCGCCTCAAGCTTTTACGGTGGAAGGATGAAATTCTGCACGAAAGCAAGGAAACGCTGCTTTCACTGCAAGATGAGAACAATGTATTGCCCGACTTGGCCGACCGGGCGTCCACCGAGACTGACCGGGCCCTCGAGCTCAGGACACGCGACCGGCAACGCAAACTGATCTCGAAGATCGATGCCGCCTTGAAGCGAATCGATGACGGCTCCTATGGCTATTGCGAGGAGACCG
>JBKOZY010000438.1:0-2938 GCA_046726135.1 Pseudomonadota bacterium
TCCTCCGACTGTTTCTGCAGCTGGCGGGCGCCGGCGAGATCGGCCTCGATATGATGACGCCGCTGCGCCAGCGCGCTCTCGACCTTCGGCAGCAGCACCCGCGACAACAGCAGATAGAGCAGGCCGAAGCTGATCGCCAGCCACAGGAGCTGGGACGGGTAGTGCGTCGCGTCGAGCTGCGGCAGACCACCGCCATGGCCGCCTTCGGCCGCGGTGGAGCCATGGGTCTCGCCATGAGTCTCGGCGGGGACGGTCGGGGTCGCTGCAGGCGTCTCGGTGGTGGCCATCGCCCGCTCAGGTGAACAGCAGAAGGAGGGCGATAACCAGCGAGAAGATCCCCAGGCCTTCGGCCAGCGCCGCGCCGATCAGCGCGTTGGTGAACTGGGCCGGCGCGGCGGAGGGATTGCGCAGGGCGCCTACCAGATAATTTCCAAAAATGATACCGACGCCGACGCCGGCGCCGCCCATGCCAATGCACGCAATTCCCGCGCCGATCAGTTTCGCCGCATCTGCTTCCATTTCAGATCTCCTTCGTGAGCTTTGATATTTCAGTGACCCGGGTGCAATGCGTCGTTGAGATAGACGCAGGTGAGAATGGCGAAGACAAAGGCCTGGAGAAACGCCACCAGGAACTCGAGCGCCGTCAGGCCGACGGCCATGCCAAGCGGAAAGACCGCGCCGAGAATGCCGGTGATGCCGAGCGCAGAGAGCGACACCACGAAGCCGGCGAAGACCTTGAGGACGATGTGTCCGGCCAGCATGTTGCCGAACAGCCGCAGGCCCAGGCTGACCGGGCGCGACAGGAAGGAGATGACTTCGATCGCCGAGATGAAGGGCAGGATGGCGATCGGCACGCCATGGGGCGCGAACAGCCGGAACCAGCCGAGACCATGGCGCATGATGCCGACGGTGATGACCAGCAGAATGACGAACACCGCAAGCGCGGCGGTGATGATGACATGGCTCGTCACGGTGAAGAAATAGGGGAACATGCCGAGCATGTTGGCGACGAGCACGAAGGAGAAGATCGAGAACACCAACGGGAAGAACTTCATGCCGTCCTCGCCCATGACCTGGCGCACCATGTTATGGACGAACTCGTACCAGACCTCGCCGACCGACTGGAGACGCGACGGCACGAGCTCGGCATTGGCGAAGGCGGCATAGAGCAGGGCGCAGATGATGGCGACGATCACCAGCATGAACAGCGCGGCATTAGTGAAGTTGAACTGGACGCCGAAGATGTTGAACAACGGCGCGATGACATGGATCTGGAATTGATGAAGGGGGTCGGTCATCGGAGCATACCTGGCAACATCATGCCCTAGTCCTCGTCCTCGTCATCATCGATGGGCGGGCTGGCCTTCGCCGCCGCAGCCGCCTCGCTGTTCGCCATGCGCCGCGAAGCCCGCGCCATGTTCAGGATCCCGGCGCCGAAGCCGAGAAGCAGGAGAATAATGAGCCCGAAAGGGGACGTTCCGGCAAGCCGGTCCAGCAGCCAGCCCAGACCGGCACCCACCAGGACGGCGGCGACGAATTCCGAGGCGAGACGAATGGCCACCCCGTAACGGCTGCCCTGATCGCCCGGGCCTGGCGCCTTGGGAGGCGCGTGCTCGGCGGTCTCGGCCTGGATTCGCTCGGACAGATCGTGGAGACGCTTCGAGAGCCTCTCGGCGTCCGAACCGCCAGCGGCGCCCCGCCGCGACCTGTCTTGAGGCGTCATGGCTGGTCCCCAAACCTCGGCCGCGTCACCCGGCCTGTCCAAGCAAACAAATACTCGCGGGCCGTTGCCGCCGCCCCTCGAGCCGGGGCGCACCATAGGGGGGCGCCGGCGCCCGTGTCAATCGGGGGAATAGGCATTAGGCATTAGGCAATAGGCAGTGAACGGTGCTCTTTCGTACTACTGCCTACTGCCTGCCTGCCTACTGCCTCACCCGGCCTCCCTCAGACCTTCGGCGGTCTGGAGATCGACCGAGACCAGCTGGCTCACGCCGCGCTCCATCATGGTGACGCCGAACAACCGGTGCATGCGGGCCATGGTGATGGGGTGGTGGGTGATGATGAGGAAGCGGGTCTCGGAGCGCTCCAGCATGCTGTTGAGGAGCTTGCAGAAGCGATCGATATTGTGGTCGTCGAGCGGGGCATCGACCTCGTCGAGGACGCAGATCGGCGAGGGATGGGTGAGGAAGACGGCAAAGATGAGCGCGAGCGCCGTCAGCGCCTGCTCACCGCCCGAGAGCAGCGACAGCACCTGCGGCCGCTTGCCGGGCGGATGGGCGAGGATCTCGAGCCCGGCCTCGAGCGGGTCGTCGGATTCGATCAGCTGAAGCTCGGCGCGACCGCCGCCGAACAGGGTGGTGAACAGCGATCCGAAATGGCCGTTCACCGTGCCGAAGGCGCCGAGCAGGCGCTCGCGGCCCTCGCGGTTGAGATTGGCGATACCCTGCCGGAGCCGGTGGACCGCCTGCAGCACATCGTCGCGCTCGCGCACGATCCCGTCGAGCTGGCGCTCGACCTCCTCGGCTTCCTCCTCGGCCCGGAGATTGACGCCGCCCAGCCTTTCACGCTGGTCCTTGAAGGCCGCGAGCTGCGCCTCGAGATCGGCTGAGCCCGGCGATTCGCCCGGATCGAAATCGAGGACGCGCGGCAGATCGGCCGGCGCGACGCCGGGGCCATCCTCGATGCGGAGCGCCAGCGACTGGCGCTTCTCCTGGGCGGCTTCGAGACGAGCGCCGCGGCGCGCCTGATCCTCGCGGGCGGCGGCGAGCTGCTCCTGGACGGCACGCATGTCCTGATCGAGGGCGCGCAGGCTCGTCTCGCCGTCAGCGAGCGCATCGCGCGCCGTTGTCAGCTCCTGCTCGGCGGTGGCGGTGAGGGCGAACAGACCCTGCCGCCGCTCGGCGATCTGACGCGGCAGCTCGGCGAGGGCTGCAAGATC
>JBKOZY010000439.1:0-1753 GCA_046726135.1 Pseudomonadota bacterium
AGATAGACCTTGTCGAAATTGGCGGTCCCCTTGGTCTTTTTCAGATCGTCCATCATCGCCTGATGCTTCTGGTCGAGCTTTTCCGGAATCTTGGCTTTCACATCGGCCTGCTTGACGGTCGACTTCAGCTCCTCGCCGGCCTTGGTGTGGTCGTCGATCAGTCTCTGGGCGATGCGCTTGACGTCCTCCGACTTGGACTGCTTGAGGGCGAGCTTGCTGGAGCGGATCTCAAATTCGCCGCCCGCCGCCGCCTGCTTCACGAACTCGCTCACCTCGGTAATCTGTGGCATGGCGGCCGCCGAGGTGCCAGCCTGGGTTGTCGTTCCCGTCGCATCATTGGAGGTTTGCGCCAGGGCGCCGCCAGCGAACAGCATGGCGGCAACCGCGATTCCGGCAAGCAATCGCTGTTTCATGGTTCAACTCCGTTGGTTCACTCCGCTTCCCGCAAGGAACGGGTGCTGAACGGCGTGGTTCCGGTGGCTGCCTCAAGGCGAGGGGAACCGTCATGGCGGATCTCCCATGAAGCCGTCGCAATTGTCGAGCGGCCTTAACCCAGGGTAGAGACAGGTCCCTGTCCGGAGATCTGCAATGACCGAAGTTGCCGAATCACCTGCCGCCGGCTGGCTCTATGCCTCTTCGACCATCATCGTGGCCGGCTGCCTCATCGCGCTCATCGCCTTCGGGGTGCGGGCGACCGCGGGGTTGTTCACGGCGCCGATCTCGGAGGCGCATGGCTGGGGCCGCGAGGTCTTCGGCTTCGCCATGGCGATGCAGAACCTGATCTGGGGTCTGGCGGGGCCCTTTGCCGGCATGGTGGCCGACCGCTATGGCGCGATGCGGGTGATCATCGTCGGCGCCTTCATCTATGCCGCCGGCACGGCGCTCATGGCCTTTGCCGATACGCCGGGGATGCTGTTCCTCGGCGGCGGCGTGCTCATGGGCATCGGCATCGCGCTCACCTCCTTCTCGATCATCATGGCCGCCTTCGGCCGGCTGGTCGCTCCCGAGAAGCGCTCCTGGTCGTTCGGCATCGCGACCGCCGCAAGCTCCATGGGTCAGTTCGTGTTTGCGCCGCTCGGCCAGCTATTCATCGCGGCCTATGGCTGGCAGAACGCGCTGCTGCTGCTTGCCGCCTCGACGCTCTTGATGGTCGTATTGTCGGTGCCGCTCGGCGCCTCCAAGGGCGGGGTCGCGCGCGGTGCGATGGAGCTCGATCTTTCGATCGGCCAAGCGCTACAGCGCGGCTTCGGCCATGGCAGCTATCTGCTGCTGATCTCGGGCTTCTTCGTCTGCGGCTTCCAGATCGCCTTCCTGACGGTCCATCTGCCGGCCTATCTGATGGAGCGCGGCATCTCGGCGGGGCTGGCCGCCTGGGCCATCGGCATTGTCGGCCTGTTCAACGTCGTCGGGTCGTATCTCGCCGGCGTCTATGGCGGCCATGCCTCGCGGCGGCAGGGTCTGGTGTTCATCTATCTCGCCCGCTCCGCCATCATTGCCGCCTTCATCCTGTTCCCGGTCACCGCCCTCTCGACGGTGCTCTTCACCGCCTCCATGGGTCTCCTCTGGCTGTCGACGGTGCCGCTGACCATGGGCCTGGTCACGCTGATGTTCGGCACGCGCTACATGGCGACGCTTTACGGCTTCGTGTTCTTCAGCCATCAGGTCGGGTCGTTTTTCGGCGTCTGGCTCGGCGGCTATCTTTACGACCGCTACGGCACCTATGATCCGGTCTGGTGGATCAGCATCGCGCTCG